>CAYRPP010000100.1:0-6699 GCA_964426115.1 uncultured Lentisphaerales bacterium
GGAGTGGCGGCCGCGGTCCGGGCGCCGCACCCGCACCGGCGGACGGCAGGCCGGAGGATGGCGCGCATAAAAGCCGTCTCCAAAATCCAGATAGACTTGGCAGGGCGAATAGGCCAGGACGGGCTCGCGCAGATAGACGGTCGAACATTTCTCGTCGTAGACCGGAAGTACCTCACGCTCCTGAACGATTACCGTTGCAGCGGATCCTAGGCCTTCCGGCGCGACGTAGCCTAACTGATGCGGCTCCGGACCGGTGAAGGACATGACGGCCCCATGTGCAAATCCCGTCGCGTCGACCAAGTGGTCGCGCAGCTCCCGGGCCAGAAAGTCGCCGTTTGGCACAAAGGCATACTGCTGCCAGCCCAGCGCGTAGTTGGTCACGCCAATGGATCCCAATAACGCATCGTTGGGCGGCAGCGGCGCCCAGCCGCTGTGGGTGGGTGTCAGGCGCCAGTCGACCCAGGCCGGGCACCATTGCGTCCCCGGCACCCAGAGCCAGCCGTACGCCTCGGTCTCGATCCAGCGGCCGTGGTGGAAGGCGATGGCGCCCCAGGCGTATTCGGAAACCCAGAACCAGTTGGCCTCGTGGCGTGTCCAGCTTCCGCCGTCCAGATAGGGGCGCCAACCGGGATCCTGCTGCATGACGGCGGGCTGCCAGGCCCACGATGTGCCGCCCAGCTTGAACCATGCGCCATCCTCCTTCAGCGCGTCGAAGAAGGGCGGCGTCTCGACGTCCGCGGCAAGGGCGGCGCAAGCCGCGCTGACCAGCAGCACAAGGGCAGTCTTTCGATACCATTTCATGGGCGGCTCCAGGTTGTTCTGAACTATAGACGCCGGTCGCGCCACATTTATTCAGGTTTCATGGGGCAGGGTTCAGGTTCGCACTTTCGCTGAGTTCCTGTTGACAACCGGTGCCAGAAATGCCACAATTTCTTTGTTGAGGAAGACTGGTATGGCAGGCTGATGGGAACACCGTTCCCAATGCGCAGGACACGAGGACTCAACCCCCTGCGAACAAGGTCTGCCTGCCGGTCCCGCCGGCTCGCCTGGTTCGGGTCTCGTGCAGGAGCCGCCAGACGGGCCGGCCTCTTTTGAAGGGGCCCCGCCATTGACTGTCCAGTGCGAGCTCTGTCCGCGGAAGTGCCGCATCGCTCCCGGCGAACGCGGGGAGTGCCGCGTGAGGATCAACCTCGACGGCCGCCTGCGGAGCGTGGTCTACGGCCACCCGTGCGCCGTGCATGCCGATCCCGTCGAGAAGAAACCCTTCTTCCATTTCCTCCCCGGCAGCCGGTCGCTCTCGCTGGCCACCGTCGGATGCAACCTGCACTGCCTCAACTGCCAGAACTGGGAGATCTCGCAGGCCGAGCCGGAGGACACCGAGGCCGCCACTTGCCCGCCGGCCTCCCTGGTCGAGCTGGCGCAGCGCCATGAATGCCAGTCGCTGGCCTACACCTACACGGATCCCGTCGTCTTCTACGAGTATGTCCGCGACACGGCGCGCCTCGCGCGCGGACAGGGTATCCGCAACCAGCTTGTGACGGCGGGCTATGTGTGCCGCGGGCCCTGGCTGCACCTCCTGGAGTACACCGACGCCGCGAACATCGACCTCAAGGCGCTCTCCGACGACTTCTACCGGGAGGTCTGCTCGGCGACCCTGCAGCCCGTGCTCGACACGCTCGTGATGACCCGCGAGCGCGGCGTCCACCTGGAGGTGGTCAACCTCGTGATCCCCACACTCAACGACCAGCCGGAACAACTGCGCGCGCTGTCGCGTTGGGTGAAGGAGAACCTCGGACACGAGATTCCCCTGCATTTCTCGGGATTCCATCCGCAATACAAGATGCGCCACCTGCCGCCGACCTCGGAGGCCAAGCTGGAACAGGCGCGCGAGATCGCCATGGCGGAGGGACTCGACTTCGTCTACGTGGGCAACGTGCGTAGCGCCCAGGGACAGAACACCTACTGCCCCGGCTGCCGGCGGCTGCTGGTCGCCCGCAGCGGTTTCCGCGTCATCGAGAATCATCTGCAGTTGGGACGCTGCCCCGGTTGCGGCAGGGAAATCTACGGCGTATGGGCCTGACGCGGCGCGCCTTCCTGCAGACTCTGCTGCAGGCCGCCGCCGCGGCCGCCGTGGGGTGGGGCATGCGCACCGCGGCCGCGCACGGGACGCCGCTGCGCTATCCCGGCCCGCTGCGGCCGCTGCGCAATACTGGCCAACCTGGCATTTGGAAGGGCTGATTGTGAAACAGCAGACCGGGAGCGAGGACAAGGTTATGGAAATGCCGGTAAAACCGCACCCGAGATTTGCGTTCGCGCGACTGCGCGCGCTTTTTACGGATCCTCCCCGCCGCAGGCGGGGTGGCTTAAAGCGCGCGGCGGGACGCTGGTCGGCGCTGGTGCTGTCCGCCTGGACGGCGGCCTCGTGCGGCCGCGCGCCGACGGCGGACGCGGAACCGGCGGGGACGCCGCCGCCGGAGCCGCCGCCCGCGCCGCAGCGGCGCGTGCTGAAGTCGACGATCCCCGGCCGCTGGTACCCGGACGACGCGGCGGCCCTCGGCGCCCAGATGCGCGCACTGCTCGAGGCGGCGCCGGCGACGGACGCGCCGCCGGACGTGATCGCACTGATCCTGCCGCATGCCGGCTTCCAGTTCTCCGGCAGCACTGCGGCCGCCGGCCTCAAGGCCGCCGTCGGGCGCCAATACGCGCGCATCGTGGTTCTCGGCCCCAGCCACGCGGTCGCCATGCCGGATCTCCTGAGCGTGCCACGCGCAACGCATGTGGCCACGCCGCTAGGGGAGATTCCGCTCGACGAGGAGTTCATCGGTCGGATGCTCGAGGCCCCCTTCGTCCGCGAGATTCCGGAGGCCAACACGCGCGAGCACAGCACGCAGATGGCGCTTCCGCCGCTGCAGGCCGCCCGCGGCGGCTTCCGGTTGGTGCCGGTCGTCGTCGGCCAGTGCTCGGAAGACACGCGCCTCAAGGCCGCCGCGCTCCTGCGGCGGCTGATGGACGACGACACCCTGGTGGTCGTCAGCTCCGACTTCACGCACTACGGCCCGAACTACAACTACCTGCCCTTCCGCGACGATATTCCGGCGCGCCTGGAACAGCTCGACCGCGGCGCGTTCGAGGCCATCCAGTCGCTCGACTTCCGACGCTTCCTGGACTACTGCCGGACGACCGGCGCGACGATCTGCGGCCGCGAGCCGATCGCCATCCTGCTCGCCATGCTCGCGCCCGGGACGCGCGCCGCGCAGGTGGCCTACGCCACCTCGGGCGGCATCACCGGCGACTACTCCAACTCGGTCAGCTACCTGGCGGTCGCCTTCCGCGGACGCTGGGAGCCCGCCGCCGCGACGGCGTCCTCCGCCGCAACGGAGTTCGGCCCCGACGCGCGGCGCGCGCTCCTGGCGCTGGCGCGCGCCGCGCTGCTGGATCACCTGCGGCATGATCGCGTGCCGCAGCCCGCGGATCTCGGCTTGCCGCCGGACGCGGCGATGCAAAAGCCGCGCGGCGTCTTCGTCACCCTGCGCCGCGCCGGCCGCCTGCGCGGTTGCATAGGCAGCATCTTCCCACACCAGCCGCTCGACCGCGCGGTCATCGCCAACGCCATCCACGCCGGCGTGGACGACCGGCGCTTCACACCGGTCACGGCGGACGAGTGCCCGTCTCTGACCATAGAAATCTCGGTGCTTACGCCCCCTGCGCCGGTCGCCGGGCCCGAGGCGATCCGCGTCGGCACCGACGGCGTGGTGCTCAGCAAGCATGGTAGCTCGGCGGTCTTCCTGCCGCAGGTCGCGACCGAGCAGGGCTGGAACCGCGAGCAGATGCTCACGGAACTCGCGCGCAAGGCGGGGCTGCCGCCCGACGCCTGGCGCCAGGGCGCCGAATTCCTCGTCTTCCAGGCCGAGGTCTTCGGCGAGGAAGAGCGATGAACCCCCTGCGCGCGCTGCCGGTCTTCTGCTACGGGCTCTTCACCCTGGCCGTCCAGACGCTCCTCTTTCGCGAGTTCCTGACGGCCTTCGAGGGCCACGACATCAGCGTCGGGCTCTTCTTCGGCTCGTGGTTCCTGTGGATCGCCGCCGGGGCGACGGTCACGCGCCGCGGGTCGCCGGTGGCAGGCCGCCTGCTTCACCGCCTCGATCTCCTGCTGCTGGGCTACCTGCCTGCGGCCGTGCTGCAGGCGCTGCTGACCGTGCATGCCCGCGGCCTGGCCGGCGCCCCGGCATATCTGCTGCTGCCGCTGCGCGCGGCGCTGCCGCTGGCGCTGGTAGTCAATGCGCCGGTGGGGCTGATGACGGGCCTGCTTTTCCCGCTCGTCTGCCGCTGGGTGGGGGAGGGCGGCGGACGCGCCCCCGTGGCGCAGGTCTACCGTCTCGAGGCCCTCGGCAGCCTGGCCGGCGGCGCGGGCGCCACGCTGCTGCTGGGCCTCGGCTGGCCGCCGGCGCGGCTCTTCCTGCTGCTGACCGTGCCGGTCGCACTGGCCGCAGCCGCCGTGCGCCATGCCCAGACGCGCGGCTGGCGCTGGCTGCTGCTGCCGGCACTGCTGCTGGCCGCGCTGGCCGCCGGCGCCGACCGGCCGCTCGACCGTTGGCTGCAGCGCGGCAAGTGGGATCGCCTGCTGCCCGGCACGGATTTCGGCGGCGCCTTCCGCACGCCCCAGGGCGAGTATCTCCACGGAACCGTCCAGGGACGATGGGTCGTGCTCCGCGACGGCGCCGCCTGCGAGGCGCTGCCTTTCGGCGGGGGCGACGGACGTACCGCGGCCCTCGCCCTGTGCCAGCAGCCGCGCGCGGCGGACATCCTGGTGGTCGGCTCCGGGCTCGGCCTCTGCCAGGCGTTCCTGACGCTCGACACGGTGCGGCAGGTGGCCTGGGCGCAGGGCGACAGCGGCTTCATGCGCCAGATCGCCGCGCATGCGCCACCGGACTTGCGTGTCGCCGACCGCCGCCTGCGCCGTCTCGAAGGCGACCTCCGCACGCGGCTGACGGCGGAAGGCGCGCGCTACGACCTCGTGATCCTCAACCTCCCGGACACTACGCGCGCCGTCATGAACCGCTTCCACACGCTGGAGGCGTTCCGGATCATGCGCCGGGCGCTGCGGCCGGGCGGCGTGCTGGCGGTGGCCGTCGGGGGAGGCGCCAATCGCATGGGCGATGAACGCCTGCTCCTCGGCGCCGCGATGCGCGCGACGCTGTTGCAGGTCTTCCCGGATCTGGTGCTGGCGCCGGGCGAGGAGAGCTGGATGCTGGCCGCTGCGCCGGGCCTCCTTTCCGGCGACCCGCAGCTCCTGCAGGCGCGCCTGCAGGAGCTGCCTGGCGCGGCGCGGCTCTTCCCGCCCGCGGCCCTGGACACGGTATACCAGCCGGAGCGCGCCGCTGCGGCCATGGCGCGCTACGCGCACGCGCCGCTGCCCCGGCGGCTGCTGGTGAACCGCGATGCCCGCCCGCTGGCCACGCTCTACGGCCTGCTGCTCGCGGCGCGGCAGACGGGGGCGCGGGGGGGCATGGCGTGCTTCACACGGCTGGTGCGCTCCGGGCCGCTGGCGCTGCTGGCGCCGTTCCTGGCGTTGGCCCTGCTGCGTCCGGTCGCCGCGGCGCGCGCGACGCGTACGGCGCGCGGCGTGGCGTCCGCCGCCACCTGGTTGGCCGCCGGTGCCGGCGCGGCGGGCATCGGCATCACAATTCTACTGATGCATGCCTACCAAACGCGCTTCGGCTCGCTCTACCTGCACGTCGGCCTGCTCTCGGCCCTCTATATGGCGGGGCTGGCCGCCGGGGCCGGCGCGGCCGCGGCGCGCCTGGCGCGGCGCTCCCCGTCGGAACCTGTGGATGTATCCGTACTGCAGCGGGCGCTGATCCTGGCGCATTGCGGCCTGCTGGCGCTGATCGGCTTTTGGCCGGAGGGCGCCTGGCATCTGGCGGTCTTCGCGGCGGCGTTTCTGCTCTGCGGCGGCTGCGCCGGCGGCTACTTCCCGCTGGCGGCCGGCCTGCTGTCGGATGCGAACGCCGAGGAAGGGCAGGCCGGCGGACGGCTGGAGACGGCCGACCACCTGGGCGCCGCCGCCGGGAGCCTGCTGAGCGGCCTGCTGCTGCTGCCGCTGCTCGGCATGCGGATGGCGCTGGCGGCGCTGGCGCTGCTGCTGCTCGCCAACTTTCCCGTGCCGGTCCGGCGGCGGTGCGTGGTGCTGGAAACGGAGAAGGCGGAGGTGGCGCCGCTGACGGCGTGGCTGCGCCGTCTCGGCTACCTCCTGGCCGGGATCGGACTGACGCTGCTCATCGGCCACCGCCACTGGGCCGGACCGCTGCCGGCGGCGCCGGGAGCACTGCCGTCCGATGCGCTCAGCGTCGCGATGCCGGCGCCCGCGGCGGTGCCTGCGGCGGCGGACACGGGAGATGCGGCGGAAGAGGCGGACGCGGCGGCAGACGCGGCAGACAGGGTGGGGGAGTCGGACGAGTCGGACAAACCCGGCTTGTCGGACGCTCCCGGCGGGCCCGTCGCGGCCGCCGCTGCGGGCGGCGCCCCGGCCGAGGAGCGCGAGTCCGATGACTTGCGGCGCCTGCGCACCCTGATTCGCGAGGGACGGCTCTCCGACCACGAGGCCGAATTCTACCGCCGGGTAGAGGAATAATAATCGTTGCGGTGCAGCAGTTTGAGGTCGGCGATCGCCGACCCGAGCTCCGGGGGCACCGGCGCCGC
>CAYRPP010000101.1:0-6604 GCA_964426115.1 uncultured Lentisphaerales bacterium
GTACTGGCCAAAGAATTGACGCAAACCTTGCGGGCCTACCCGGTGGTCACGCTGACCGGACCGCGGCAAGCCGGCAAAACCACGCTGGCAAAGTGGTGCTGCCCCTCTTTTTCGTATGCATCCCTGGAAGATCCGCAAGTCCGGGATTTGGCCGCCTCGGATCCGCGGGCCTTCTTCACCAGGTATCCCGAGCCAGTAATCATCGACGAAGTGCAGCGAGTCCCGGGCATAACCTCGTCGGTGCAGGTCCTGGTAGACCAGGACCGCAAGCGCAAGGGTCGGTTCCTGCTGACCGGCAGCCACCAACCTGGGCTGCATCACGCCGTATCGCAGTCGCTCGCCGGACGGACCGCCATACTGAATCTCATGCCGCTCGCCGTGAGCGAGGTGCTCTCGCACAAGCCCGACATCGCGACAGATGCCTTGTTGTTGCGCGGATTCATGCCGGAGGTTCATGATGCCGGGATGGACGCGACCCGTTATTACCGCAATTACTACAAGACTTATGTCGAGCGGGATTTGCGGCAGTTGGCCCAGATTCGCAACCTGGCGGCCTTTGAACGCTTCATGACGCTTCTGGCCGGCCGCGTCGGGCAAGTGGTGAATCTGTCGGGCCTCTCCGGCGAGACCGGGGTATCCGCGACCACCCTGGCGGAATGGTTGTCTATTCTGGAAGCTTCGTTTCTGGTTTTCCGGCTGCAGCCGTTCTTTTCGAACATTAGCAAACGCACGGTTAAGTCGCCCAAACTCTATTTCACCGAGGTGGGGCTGGTTAGCTACCTGCTCGGGCTGGAGACAGAACTGCACGTTTCGCGGGATCCGCTCCGCGGCAATCTGTTTGAGAATCTGGTCGTGGCGGACATCATGAAATCCCGGTTGAATCGCGGCAAGGATCCGAACCTGTTCTACCTCCGGACGGAAAAAGGTTTCGAGGTGGATTTGATCATGCGGGATGGACACGCCCTCAAACCCATCGAAATCAAGTCTGCGTCAACCTTCAACAGCGGCTTTCTCTCCGCCTTGAAGCGCTTCTGCGAGGCCGAATCTGATGCCGCCGAACCCCTGCTGATCTACGATGGCGAGAACTACACGGAGCGTTCTGGCGTGAAATGCGCCAATTTCCGGTCGTGGCGTTGACCCCAATGGCCCCGACCCCAATAGCCCCCAAACTACGAAGTCAACTCGCCTCGCAACATCTTATTGCGAGATTAGGCGGCAAGTCAGCTCCTTGAAGAACGTTTTAGACCACAGCGAAAGTTCGCGCGTATCCCGAAGGAAGGGCCGGACCTCGTCGGCGGCTGCCGTGAGGTCGACCGTCTCGAATCGTTCGTACAGCAGGGTTTGCAGGGTCTCCAGGTCCAGGTTGCCGATAGCACTATTCCCACTCTGCCTGATCCTGGCTTCCAGATGCTGAAGATTGACTGGCACACGACGCCCTACGAACCAGACGAAATCGTAGAAGTCGCGCCCCTTGACGCGGTTCTTCCACCCCCGGTAAAGAATAGCGTGCAGTTTGCCCGCAAAGAGACTGGGCAGGTCGTACAACCGCACCTGAAAAGGGGTCGGCATGAGGTGGGTTCTTACCTCGGTTCCGGCAAATGGCGGAGGCATGGTGTCCAGCTCAAGCTTGATCGTAAGCTTCTGGTTGGACAAGAAGTGTCGATTCAGCTCCGCAGGCACTCCGATATTCAACAGGTTGGTGCGCGTGTTCCCCTTCAAAAAGGCCGACTCTATCGCGGTTTGCTTCTTTGAAGATTTCGGCTCTGCCTGAAAAGAGAATCCCCATGCAGCCAGCTCCGTTTCCAGTGACACAAGCGCGGCTTTGATCCGCGTCTCGTCACTTGGACTTTCCAACGAGAAATCGAGATCATCCGAGAAGCGGTTGAGCCCATGGAAAATCCGCAACGCCGTTCCGCCGTAAAACGATGCTTGTTCGAAAAAGCCGCTGCGCCAGAAACCGAGAAGAGCGATTTCCTGCACGATCTCCCGTGTCGCGTGTTCCCAGTCAAGGGGAGTGACCGGGGCGTAGGTGCGCAGCATGTCCTCGAGTGCCTTGTTCATAACGGGATCTCTCCATACTTTTCGACGGTACGCCAGAGCCAGCGCACGGCGGGCCGCCCGTACTGTTCGGCGCAAGCGGCCAAAATCCCGGAATCGAGCGGTTGATCTATGTTCAGCCGCATCAGCGCCACCCATCGCCGGACATCCGACATCGAACGCATCCGCGGCTCAAGCGCAATGCGGTCACAGACCGCCTTGGTCGGCGAGGCGATCAGAAACGGGATACCGCCCTCGGTGATGCGTTCTATGCCGATGGCGTAGACCTTCCGCGGCACGTTGCGGTATCGATATCGACCAAAGGCGTTCTCATACTCCTTCGCCCTCTTGATAGTCACGGACGCGATCTCGGACACGGCCTCGGGTATCAGCCCGTGAAAAGCGAGTGCAGTTTCGAAACTGACATAGGAAGGGCCGTAGATACTCGCCGCAAGGCAATAAGGATGGATATCGCGCCGTGTCGCGTAAAGCCCGCGCCGGAGCTGGAAGAGTTCCCCGGCGTGTATCATCCGGGCGATCTTCCCGCGCTTGTCACTCACGTTTCCAAGCCAGTTCTTCATCCGAAGAGTGTCAATTATCTGATCAGGTAAATGATCGTTTATGTTCATTGCAGACATGATAGTTTTATTTGAAACAACTATCAAGCACAAATCATACAGTGTCGGGCAGTATCCGGAAAATGGTCAGACAAGCGACAATTGGATAATCGGCTCTTCCTTGTTATAGGCGCGGCCAACCGTTGTCTGCTAAACTCCGTGACATGGACGTCACCATGACAGTACGACCATCGAGTTTTTGGCCCATCACGGCAGGCGTGGGTACCCTCCTGCTTGCCGTCCTTCTCGCCGCAGCGGGTCTCCTCGGCAGCGCATTCGCCGGCGAAGACAGGGTCGAAAAACAGATTCTGCCACTGCGAACCATCCGGTTCCCGGGAGGCGGAATCGACCACGGAACCGCCGACCGGCGCGTCCTCTGCGCGACCTCGGGCTGGTCGCGCGAGGACGGCGCGCAGATCTTCGACATTTCTGAACCGTCGCGCCTCCGGCTTGTCGGACGCGTCGGCGCCCGCGGCTACGCCGTGGCGCCGCCGGTGCTGCTCGGCGGCTACGCGCTCTATCCGAATCTCTGTTCGGTCTCGGTGGTGGATTTCACGCAGCCTGAAAGTCCGCGTCACGCGTGCCTGCTTTCGCGCACGACCGGGTCTGGTGTGCGCGTCGCCGGAAGGTTCATCGTCTCGAGGGGCGGCGACGGCGTACGCCTCTACCGTCTGGATGGACGTGCCCCGAAAGCCCCGCCCGTCTGGATCGGCTATCTGCCGGAACAGCCCCTGTCCGGTTTTCCGGTTTCGGAAAGGGAGTTCCCCACGGTCGCGGGAACCGGCACCAACCGCCTCTGGCGCACTTACGAGCTGACGGACAGCGGCTTTCGCCTGAAGTCGGAGTCCTCCGTTGAACGCAAGCCCGCTCCGGCAACGCCAGATCCCCGCCTGGCTGCATTTCCCAAAAACAGCAGATCGCGCTGGGTCTTCAGCGGACCGCACGCCTTCCGGTTCGACACGTCGCGTCCTTCGATCTCATCCTACGAGGTTCGGGGAACGAATGCCGTGTTTCTCGGCGAGAGCTTCTTTCTCCATGCTCTCGGCACGGTCGCCGCCAAGGACAACACGGCCTATGTCTACTCGCCGGGAGCGCGGCGTACCGTGCTCAAGCTCGACGTCGGGGAGAAGGGCGCGGTCTGCCGCGACTTCTCGTCGGGACTTGTCGGGCTGGAATTGGCGCGCACCAACACTTTCATGACCATCGGCATGCAGACGGGCGGGGCCATCGCGCGGAACGGCGACAAGCTCTTCTGCGATGACGGCATTGTTGAAATCGGCACGGACGGCAGGCTGGTTCCCGTCCGCGATCCCGTCCTGGCGGCGGCAAACCATTCCTTCGACGGCCACCGCGTCGCGATCGCGCAGTCGCGCCGATGCCGTGTCCTCGACTTCTCGCGCTTTCCGGAAGTGAAGACGGTCGCGGACTTCGCGCCGACCGGTCTGGTACACATCACGGGTTGCGCGCTCGCGGACGACCGGCTCTACTTGACCTGGCTGCCGAAATCCGTGCCCAACCACGATTTCATCTACAATAAGCCCTCCAGGGGATATATCGCATCCGTCGCGCTGAAAACGGCAAAGGCCGGCCTTGTGACCGAGGCGGACTCTACGCTTGAGATCCCTGCGGCGGTCACCTGCCTCATGGCCGGCGGCCGTTATCTCTACGCGCCCGGTTACAATGGTGTTTTCACCGTTGTCGACGCAGGCGACCCTGCGAATCTCAAAATCATTGCCGAGCGCGATGACCTTCTGCCGGGAGGTTCATACAAGATCAAGGCTGCGGGGCCGCGCGTCTTCTGCCAGACCGGAGCCCGCATCGTGGAACTGGACGTTTCTGATCCGGGACATCCCCAGACCGCACGGATCTTCACCCGCGGCGAGCCGGGAGCGCCGGGCTATGATGATTTCACGGTCGATGGCGGCCGGCTTTACGCGCTCGCGCATGCCTCGCTGGATGTCTTCGACCTCGACGGCGAACCCCGGCTGTCCACAAGGCCCGCGCCGGCCGAGGACGTGAATGTGGTCGAGGCGCGGCTGCCCGCGGCGGATGTCGGTCCGTCCGCGCCGGCGCCGGTCGACGACCGCTCGGCAACCGTCGTGGATCCGTCCGCGAATCTCGTGTTCTTCACCGTGGCGCCCGCGGGGAAGGGGACGTGCGGCTTTGTCGTCGCCGCGGATGTTTCCCAACCGGCCGCGCCGAAGCTGATGGGCGCCGTGCCGTGCGCCGGACGTCCCTTCGCGCTGGCGATTGATACGGCATCCAGGCTCCTCTATGCCGCGGACGGACGCTCCGTCCACGCCTTCGCCTACAGCACGGCGGGCGTGTTGACTCCCGCGGGGAGGGTGGCGGTCGGCGAGGATTTCGTAAGCGGCCCGCAGGGGCTCGCGGTTGCCGGGGGCGGCGTGCTGGTCGCCGCCTGCGGCACGGCGGGGCTTTTCGCGGTCGACGTCGGGGGCGGCACCGCCGTCCCGCTCGACGGCGGAACGAAGTTAAGGCGGCTCTTCGTCGCGGATGTGGCCGCCGAAGGGCGGAAACTCTACCTCGCGTGCGATGCCGCCGGCTTCGCCACGGCGGAGTTTGCGGAGGGAGGGAGGGCGCTGTCGCGCGTGAAGCTCACACCAGTTCCCGCCGGCAACGTCACGGCGCTTGCCGCGCACGGCGGCGAGATTTTCGCCGCGGCGGGGCTCGATATCCTATATGTCTGCCGCGAGGGCGGAACTCCGTCGGCTGCCGTCCGCGGCGGCCGGTTCGCGAATTATTTCAGCGCGTTCGGCCTCGACGTCGTCCTGGCGGGCGACGAGGTTGCCGCCGTCGCGGATGGGGAGGGAGGACTGCTGCTCTATTCCGCGGTCGCGCGCGATGCGCGCGGCGCGCCCGCCTACCTCGGCGAACTTCCGCCCGCCAAAGGCGGCGGACCCTTCGCCTTCGGCTCGTCGCTGGCCGCGGTTCCCGGATGGGTCTATCTGAACGATCCTGGCGCGGGCTTGCGGGTCATCGACATCTCCGATCCGGCGCATGCCCGCCCGGTCGCGTGCCTGAGGCCGGCCCGGTGATCGGCGTACCGGCGCGGGAATTGCTGATGAAGCAGCACAGGAATTTTTTGCGCGCGCCCGTGCGCGCTTTTCATAGCGGAGCCTGCTCTGCGTGATACTTCCGACATAAAGCTCCGTGCCCGTGAAATATGTAGTATTGACGGCGTCCCCCCAGAAGATGCAGTTGCGGAATTCCGTCCCGCCGCCGCTGCCGCTCGCGTTCATTGGCGTTGACATATTATTGAAGTCCGGCTACTATCGCATTTCCTCCTAACAAGGGATTTGCGACCCAGGGGTGGGCTTGAGCCCGCCCTGTTTGTTCTATGGTGACAACCAGAGAGAGCCGCGCGGCCGAGTCGGGTGGCACATGAGCGTTATGAACAACGAGCTTTTGACGGTCATCAACTACATGGAACGCGAGCGTGGCGTTAGCCGCGAACTGATCATCCAGGCGATCGAGTCCGCGCTGGAGGCGGCCGCCCGCAAGAGCCTCGGTGTCGCCGACGGCCTGCGCGTCAGCATCGACCGCAAGACGCTGGCGGTCAAGGCCTTCCAGTCGATGATCGTCTCGGAGGACGACACCGGACCGAGCCTGGTGTCGCTGCGCAGGGCGCGCGAGATCAAGCCGGACGCCGTCGCCGGCGAGGAGATCGAGGTCGAGCTGCCGCCGGCCCAGATCGGGCGCATCGGCGCGCAGAACGCCCGGCAGATGATCATGCAGAAGATCCGCCAGGCCGAGCGCGACAACGCCTACATCGAGTACAAGGACCGCATCGGCGAGGTGGTCAGCGGCACGGTGCGCCAGATCGCCCGCCGCGACCTGATCCTGGACATCGGCCGGGTCGAGGCGCTGCTGCCGGCCCGCGAGCGCATCCCCAAGGAGGAGTTCGAGATCGGCGACACCCTGCGCGCCTA
>CAYRPP010000102.1:0-6574 GCA_964426115.1 uncultured Lentisphaerales bacterium
TCTTCACGGCCACCACCTGCTGGGCGACGCTCGTGCGTCCCTTGCGCCAAAGCCTCACGCTGGTGCGCATGGCGCGCGTGCTCGAGACCCGGCATCCCGAGCTCCAGGAGCGCATCAGCTCGGCCATCGAGCTGCTCTCCATGGGCGATGAGGCCGCCGCGCAGGGTTCGCGTCAACTGATCGACATGCTGGCGCGAGACGCGCGCCTGGACCTGGCGCGCGTCTCGGTGCGGCAGGAGTTCAAGGGAGAGAGCCAGCGTCCGGCGCTCATCGGCGCCGGCGCCATGCTGCTGCTGCTCGTCCTGCTGCTGGCCGCCTGGCCGCGGCAGGCAACCCTGCTGCTGAAGCGCGCCGTGGCCCCCCACCGCTCCTTCGACAACCTTCACGCCGCCGCCATGTCCGTCGAGCCCGGCGACAAGCGCATGCTGGCCGGGCGTCCCCTCACCTTGCGGCTGCGCGTCCCGGTCGACCATGGCCACAGGGCCGAGGCCGCCATCGAGACCGAGGGCCGCCCCGCCGCCATCGAACGCATGCGCCGCGTTTCGGCCAGCGACGCCCGCGAGCATATCTTCGCCCTGACACTGCCATCGGTCGACGAAAGCTTCCGCTACCGTATCCGCCTGGGGCCGGGACTCACCCGCCGCTACCGCGTCGAGGTTGTTCCCCCGCCGGCCCATGGCGACCTGACTCTCGGCTTCCAGTACCCGCCGCATACCGGCCAGCCCGAAACGCAGACCGTGGTCTCCGCTGTCTGCCCGGTCCGCGCCGTCGCCGGCACGCGCATGCGCCTCGCGACGCGCCTCAACCGGCCGCTCGAGGCGAGCCTGCTGCTCGGAGGCCGGCGGTTGCCACCGTCGTCCGTCGCGGGCGCCGACGTGGTTTGGGAATGGCGCCTCGCGACCAATACCGCCACGCAATGGGCCATCGCCCTGCGCGACGCCAGCGGTTTCACCAACGAGCCCGCCTGGGCCGCATACCAAGTCGAGCCGGACTACCCTCCCGACGTGCAGCTCGTCTACCCCTCGGGCGCCAGCTTCACGCTGCCGACCTTCGGGCTGCTACGTATGAGCTACGAACTGGCCGACGACTTCGGGCTCGGGGATGTCAAGCTGAATGTCAAGGGCGATGGCGACTTCAATGCCTGGACGCTCGACGTGCAGACCGAGCCCAAGGGTCCGCACCGGTGGTTCGTCAACCGCGAGCTGTCCCTTGCCGAGTTCCAGCTCGGCGGCATGCGTCAGATCAAGATATGGCTCTCCGTCGAGGACAACCTGCCACTGGAGCTTGGCGGACCCAACCGTTCCCGCAGCCGCCTGATCGCCCTGAACCTCGACGACCGCCAGACCCGCAGCCTGGCCGACCAGGTGCGCGTGCCGCAGCGCGACAGCCTGACCAACCTGATCGCCCAGGCCGCCGCAAAACTCGACGAGGCCGCGCAGGCCATCGGACAGATCAAGCAGGAGGCGCTCGCGGCGACCAATCTCGCGGATGAGGTGCGCGCGCGGGTCTCCGAGGCCGCCGCCCAGGCTGCCGAGGCGGCCATGCAGGTCGACCAGGCCGCGCGCGAGGCCGCCCCCTCGCTTTTTGCCGGGGTCGTGCCCGAGCTGCGCGAGGCCATCGGCGAAACTTTGGCCCCCGCCATGGCGGAGACCGAGGCCGTGCTGCTAACCGAGCCGGAGAACCGCGCGGAGCAGGCGCAAGGCGCGCTGGAGGCGCTCCACGAGGCCGCCGCGGAGACGTCCGCCCTGCTCGACGAGATCAAGGCCAAGGACGCGCAGCTCTCCCGTGCGGCGGCCATCGAGCAGCTCGCGGGACTCGAGCGGCAGCAGGCCGAGCAGGCCCGCGCGCGCCAAATGCTCGGCGAGGAGATGGCCGCCTGGCAGCAGCGCCAGGAGGCGCTCGCCGGACAGCTGCGCGAGACGGATCTTCCGCTGCCGGAGCCTCCGGCGGCCGCGCCGCCGCCGGCGGACGGGACCGCGCCCGTCGACACCACTCCACCCGATCAGGCGCTCCCGCCGCCTGCCCCCTCGGTCGACGCGGTCGTCGACGCCATGCTGGCGGCCAACGCGGCTTTGACGCAGCCGCGCGAGAAACCCGTCGACGAGGCCGCGATGCTCAAGGCCCGAGAGACCGAGGCGCTGGCCCGACAGACGCTGCAGGCCGCCAACCGGGCGCGCGAGGCCGCGCGCGAGGCGGGCCGTCTGGCCCGCGACCGCGACTTGCTGGCCGAGGCGCAGCGCCGCGCCGCCGATCTGCAGCAAGCGGCGCGCGAGGCCGGAGAGGCCGCGCTGCAGGTACGTGTGCAGGCCGAGACCACGCGCGCCGATCTGACGCCCTCTCCCGCCGACGAAACACGCCGCATCGCGGAGCAGGTCGGCAAGGCGGTCGAGACCGCCGAGGGTGCCGCCCGCCTGGCCCTGGAGGCCGGAAGGCGGCAGGGAACCGAAGAGGATCAGGCGGCCGTGCAGGAACAGGCGCGACGCGCGATGGAAGAGGCGGCCCAGGCTCTGGAGGCCGCGCGCCAGGCCGCCGATGAGGCCCGCAAGGCCGAAGCGCAGGCCCGGACGACCAATGATCAGCTTGCGGCCGCGGGCGGCGCTGAGGCCGTGCGCGCCGCCGAGCTGAGCCGCCGTGCCGCCGAATTGGCCCGCGAGGCGGCCGAGTTCGCCCGCACCCGACAACCACCCGCCGCCGCCGAGAAGGGCGCAGAGGCGCTGGCCGCGGCCCGTGAGGCCCAGGAACACGCCGCCGCGGCGCGGCGCGAGGCCGACCGCGCGCTGCTCGCGCCGGCGGAGCTGGCGGCGCACGCCGCCCGCGATAGTCGCGAGCTGGCAGAGGCCACCAAGGCCATGGTCGACGCCGCCACGGCCGCCCACACCGCGCATCAGGCAGCGCCGACCGACGCCACGCAGGAGGATGTGAAGCTCGCCATGCAGCAGGCCGAGGAAACGCAGGCTGAGGCACGGAAGCGGGCGGCCGACGCCGGGCAGGCGCAACAGCGCGCCCGGCAGGCCGGTGAGACGATGTCCGCCGACGCCGCCCGCCAGGCGCAACTAGCCGCCGACCAGAGCGGCAGGGCCGCCGAGACCGCCCGGCAGGCGATGCAGATGGCCGAGGCGCGGCAGGCGCCGCAGGCCACAGGCAAGCTCGCGGAAGCCGCCAAGCTCGCCGAGGCGGCCCTCCAGCAGGCCGCACAGGCCGAGGCACAGGCGACGACCGCCGCCCGGCGCGCGCCCGAGGTGGCGCAGGAGGTGGCCCGCGAGGCCGCGGCGCTCGCCGCGCAGGCCAAGGCCAACGCAGCGGACGCCGGACAGGCCGTGGATCGGCAGAAGAGCGGCCAGGCCGCCGCGGCCGCCAGACAAGCTGAGGCGGTCCGCGAAGCGGCCGCCGCGATCGATGTGGCCGCACAACGTCAGGAGCGCGCGCAGCAGCAGGCGCAGCAACTCGGACGCCTGCGTCATGATCCGCTGGCCACCAAAGCCGCGCAGCAGGCCGACCAGGCGCGCACCCTGGCATGGCGCGCCGCCGAACAGGCGAAGCGCGGCGCAAATCTCCTGCAGCAGCCTGGTCAGCTACCCGCCGCCGAACAAGCCGCCGGCGAGTCGCGCAAGCTCGCGGAACAGGCGGTCGAGGCGGCGCGCGTGGCCGCGCTCCAAGCGGAACGGGCGGCGCAGGCGCCCGCGGCGCAGGCGCAGGCGGCCGCCCGCGAGGCTGTCGCGCAAGCGCAGGATCTCGCGGACGCCATCGCGCCCCTGGCGCAGACCGTCGAGCAGAAGCAGGACGCGGAAGTGCGCGCCGCTGCGACAGCGGCCCAGGCGGCCGCCGAAGCCGAACGCGGACGCGCGCAGCAGACGCAGGATGCGGCCCGCGATGCCGCCGAGGCCGCCCGCGCAAGAAACGACGTGCAGAGCGCGGCGGCCGCCGAGCAGGCGCAACGTGCCGCGGAGAGCGGACTGCGCGCGGCGGAGCGTCTGGCGGAGGCGGCGCGCCATGCCGCCGAAGGTCGGCTCGACCAGGCGGCCGGCCCGGCCGGACAGGCGCGGCAGCAGGCGTCCGAAGCCGCCAGGCAGGCCGAAGAGGCGCGGCGGCTGGCCGACCGCGCGGCGCTGACGCCCGCCGCCCAGGCCGGAGAGATCGCCGCGCGCGCGGACGCGGAGGCCGGGGCTTTGGAGCAGACGCGGCAGGCGCTGGAGCGCGCCGCCACGGCCGCGCTGGATGCCGGCGCGGTCGACGAGGACGTCCGCCGGCAGGCGCGCGAGGCGGCCGCGGAACTGGGTGCGCGCGAGGCGCTGGCGCGCCGCGACCAGACCGAGGCATCACAAACGGAGAAGCTGGCCACGGAACGCCGTGAACCTAGCGCGGCCATGGCGGCGCGCGAGGCCCGCGAGGCAGCCTTGGCCAACCAGCGGGCCGCGCAGCAGGCGCGCGCGGCGGCGGACCGGCTCGCCGGGCAGCAGGCCGAGGCGGCCCGCGACCTGCTGGCGCAGGCCGAGCCCCTGGTGCAGGCGGCGTCCACCCAGGCCCGGGCGGCACGGGAGACCTCCGCCCTGGCGCAGGAAGAACCCCTGGAGCAGGCGCGGCTGAGCGCGGCGCAGGCGGGCGAGAAGGCGCGGCAGACCGAGCAGGCCATGCAGCCGCTGACGCCCGACACACCCGAACCACGCATGGACGACGCCGACGGTATCGTCCAGCCGCCGGCACCTGCGCTGACCTCCGCCCAGGCGATTGCCCGGCGGATCGAGGAGACCGCGCAGCAGGCGCGGCAGGCGGCGGAGCTGACGCAGCGAGCGGCGGGGCAATTGCGCCGGGAGGAAGACGCGGCCGGCGCGATGCCTTCCTATGCCGAAGCCACGCAGGCCCTTGAAGATGCCACGCAGGCCGCCGGGATGGCCGACGTTGCCGCCGCCGCGGCCGAACAGCTCAAACGCGAGGCCGGCGCGGCCATCGCCGGCGCGGTCGAGAAGGCCGGGCGCCAGGCGGATGAGGCCGCCGCGCAGGCGCAGAAGGCCGCGGCGCAGGCAGCGTCGCAGGCAGCAGCCACGCCGGTGGCGGCGGAGGCTCCGGCCGATCCCATGCAGCCGCTGGCCGCGCGCATCCAGGCGGCGGCCGAGCAGACGCAGGCTGCGGCCGGGGAGGCGCGGCAGGCGGCGCAGGATGTGCAGCAGGCGCCCGCCGGCGGCGGCCGCCAGGCCGGCGAGCCGCGGGCGCACGAGGCCGGACGGCAGGCGGAGCAGGCGGCACGGGAGGCAGAGGCGGCGGCACAGGCGGCGCGCGCCGCACAGCGTCCCGACGCGCAGCAGCAGGAGGGCGCCCGGCTGGCCAACCAGGCCGCGCAGCAACTGCGCCAGATCGCCATCGAGCAGGCCGTCGCCGCCGGGCTGGATCCCGAGACCATGCTGCCGCGCAGTGAGCAGGAGCGGCCCGCGCGCGACCGTAAGCGGCGACCGCGCCCGGAACAGCCGCCCGGCGGAGGCGGCGGAGGCGGGGATGATGAGGAGTTCGAGGATGGCGAGACGCTACCGGCGCTGCTCGAGCAACTCGGCTTCCCACGGCTGGAGTGGGCGCGCTTCAAGCGCACGCTCGACACGGGCATGATCGAGGGCGCGGTGCAGCAGGTGGCGCCGGAGTACCGTGACCTGGTGCGGCGCTACTTCCTGCTGCTGGCCAGCGAGGAGATGATGAAGTGAGTCGCATGTCCTACACGGTGCGCCGTGGTCTTGTCCTGCTGGCGCTGCTGCTGGCGGCGCGGCCGGCGCACCTGGCGGCCGCGGAAGATGCGGAGCGCGACGAGCGCATCGACCGCTCCATCCGCCGCGGGCTGGCCTTCATCGCCCGCGGCCAGAACGAGACCGGCACCTTCGATAGCCAGCCGGCCCGGAGCTTCACGGGGATTCCCGCCCTCTGCGGTATGGCCTTCCTGGCCGTCGGCGAGGTTCCCGGCCCCACCCCCAACGGCGCCCTGATCGAGCGCATCATCGACCACCTGCTCGACAAGGCGCGCGACGACGGCTACCTGGGGGTCAACGGCGGCAAGATGTACTCGCACTGCATCTCCACGCTCTTCCTCTGCGAAGTTTCCGGAATGGTCGACAGCAACCGCCAGGAGCGCATCGGCACGCTGCTGCCCAAGGCCGTCCGGATCATCCTCGACGCGCAGGCGGTCAAGAAGGCCCAGCAGCACCAGGGCGGCTGGCGCTACGAGCCCAACTCAGCCGACAGCGACATGTCATGCAGCGGTTGGGCGCTGATGGCCCTGCGCTCGGCGCGTCTCAACGGCGCGCCGGTGCCCGACAAGGCGATCGACGCGGCCGTGGAATATCTCCTGCGCCACCACAACACCGGCACCGGCACCTTCGGGTACCAGGACACCTCCAGCAACGCCGAGAAGCTGACCGGTGCCGGACTGCTCTGCCTGGAACTCTGCGGACGGCACGGCCATCCGGCGACGCTGCGCGCGGGGCGTTACCTGGCGGACAGCTTCACGCGACTGCAGAATGTAAACAACCGGTTCTACGGCATGTACTACACGGCGCAGGGCCTCTTCCAGATCGGCGGCGAGAACTGGAAGCGCTTC
>CAYRPP010000103.1:0-6536 GCA_964426115.1 uncultured Lentisphaerales bacterium
CGGCATTGAAGGGCCAGTCGAGCTCGACGACGGGCTGCGGATTGCGGAAGGCACCTTTGGTGCAGACAATACGCAGCGCGGGGAGCAGCGCGCCGCGGATGACAACATTAGTACGGGAAATGGCGACGCCGGAGGTGACGGTATGTTCCTTGCCAGGCTCCAGACCCGGCCAGATGACCTTCCATCCGTCGAGCGGAATGGCGATCGACTCGAGGGTGCCCTGGACTACAAAGGCATTCGTGGAGAGCGCGGGCGGCTCGGTGCGCGTGCCGCTCGTGACCGCGAGGGGCGCGGCTTTCTGGGCCATGACAAACACCGGGGTCGCCGCAACGGCGAGCAGGACGGAGACCAGCTTGTTGAAGTGCATGTGGTTTGTTTCCCGTAGTTGTGACTCGCGAGCATGTTGCCTGGTGAACGTTTTAAAGCAGGTTTCACGCCATTCAAACCCGTGGGGGCATCGGTCCGGATCCAGCACCCGAAGAGCGCCAACCATCAGGGTTCAGGAAGCCAGGGTTCAGGCTGGAATCGTCACCTGAAACTGCCTGTCTCCTTGCAAGCCCAAGCATGTTCGAGGATAATGCCTCCATGAAAATTGCTGCTGCCACGGATTTCGCCGGATCGACCGGCGACCCCGACCTGTCGTTGCGCGCCCTGGCCGAGGCGGGTTTCACAAGCCTCCACTGGTGCCACCATTGGTGCGACGATTTTCTCTATGACGCGCACGAGCTCGCCTACATCAAAGGCCTGCTGAAACAATACCAACTCCGGCTGCTGGACATTCATGGTTCGCAGGGTGTCGAGAAATGCTGGAGCTCGCCGACCGAGTACTGCCGCCAGGCGGGCGTCGAGCTCGTTGCCAACCGCATCAGGATGCTGCGCGAGCTCGACGGCACCGGCACGATCATGATGCACGTTCCCCACTTCAACATCGACACGGCCGAGCCCGACAGGCCGGGCGTCGTCCAGGGCTTCGAGGCGCTCTGCCGCTCGATCGACGAGCTCATGCCGTTGCTCGATAGCACCGATTCACTCATTGCCGTCGAGAACATGTGGCGCGATTCCTGGGAGACCATCGAGACGCTTCTGGCGCGTTACCCGGCCAACCGCATCGGTGTCTGCTACGATTCGGGCCACGCCAACGCCTCGTGCAACAGGCGCATGGAAACGCTCGCGAAAAACAAGGGGCGCCTCCAGGCACTCCACCTGCACGACAACAACGGCGAGGGCGATCAGCATCAGCCGCCAGGCTATGGGACGGTCGACTGGCCGCGCCTCGCGGAAATCATCGCCACCTCCGCATATACCCGCGAGATCAGCTTTGAGATGTCCATGACCAACACGCCGTTCTTCAAGGAAGGGCTCGAACCCGGCGTCAAGCAGCCCTACGAAAACCGCCTCGCCTTCGCCCGCGACGCCTTTATGCGCTGTTCGCGCTTCGCCGAAAGCGTCGTGGCCGCCCGCCAAGCCTCGAATGCTTAACCAACCCAACAGGAAAACCTTCATGAAGTTTGCCAATCGTACCGCCGTGGTGACTGGTGGCGCCGGCCGTGTCGGCCGCCCGCTATGTGAAAAGCTCTGTGACAACGGGGTTGCCGTGGCCATTGCCGACCTCGACGTGGACAAGGCCGAAGCGCTGGCCGCGGGGCTCCGCGACAAGGGTGGCCAAGCGCGGGCCTACCCCCTCGACGTCACTTCAACGGCGAGCGTCAACGCCGCAGCCCAACGGGTTCTGGCCGATTTCGGCAAGGTCGACATCCTCTTCAACAACGCCGGCGTCTGGAAGCGGCAGCTCCTGTCGGAGATGACCGAGGAGTTCTGGACCATGCACATCGACCTGAACCTGACCGGCACCTTCCGCGTGACCAAGGCCTTCCTGCCCGGAATGATGGCCGCCAAGTACGGACGCATCATCAACGTCGCCTCGATCGCGGGCGAAGTGGGCCTGCCATATTACGGCGCCTACGCGACCGCCAAGGCCGGCGTGATCATCTTCACCAAAACGCTGGCCATGGAACTCGCCAAGCAGGGCATCACCGTGAACTGCGTCTCGCCGGGCATGATCGGCGATGCGCCTGACCCAACCAAGACCACCTGGGTCGAACGGTATGGACTGGGCCACGAAGTCGCGGATCTGCTGGTGTTCCTGGCCTCCGACGACACGTCGTTCATCACCGGCGTAGACTACACGATCGACGGCGGACGCATCCTCGGCCCCCGTTTCGCGGACGTCTAAAGCCATGGCCGGCAGAGCACCAATCTGCGCAGGCAGCGTTTCCGACGTAACACGTTTCGGGGCTCGGCCCGACAGCGTCGGCGATTCGACCGCCGCGCTCCAGGCGGCGATCGACGCCTGCGCCGCGCAGGGCGGCGGCGTCGTGCGCGTGCCGGGACCCGGCGTCTACCTGACCTACACGCTGAGCCTCAAATCCGGCGTCGAACTCCGCATCGACCGCGGGGCGACGCTCAAGGGCGGTCCCGATCCATTGAAGTAACCGGAGTTCGGCTCGTCGGCACATTGGCGTCCCGAACACGCCCCCCGGTTCAACAAGCGGGCGATGTTCTACACCGTCGGCCAGCAGCAGGTGGCCATTACGGGGGACGGAACGATCGACGGCAACGCCGAGGAGTTCCACTCCTGGCATCCCGAACGCCGGCGGATGTGGCGCAACAGCGATACGGCCATCACCGGACGCTGCGTCTTCTTCGTCGCCTGCCGCGACGTGAGGCTGCGCGACATCACCATCCATCATCAGGAGCAGATGCTCGTGCCGCGCGCGCTCGAACGCGTGGTGATCGCCAACTGCTCCGTCTCCTGCCATTCCGCGGCCGTCCGCATCGGCTGGACGGGAGACTACGCCATCCGCGACGTCGCGGTGGACAACATCGTCTGCCGACATGCTTGGAGCGCGATTCAGATCCTTCTGCCACCGCTGAATCCGGACCGGTGCAACGATCCGCCGCGGGCGCCGGATCTGCCGCTGCTGCCGCCCGAGAACCGCCTGCCTTTCGCGGTGGAGAACCTCCGCTTCTCGAATCTGGACACCACTAGCGACGACGCGCCGCTCCAGTTGGTTTTCGGCGACGCCCATCACCCCGAGCCCGTCGACTATGTGCGGAACATCGTGTTCGACAACTGCCGTTTCGCGGCCGGCAAGCCGCCGGTCTTCGTCGTCTGGCCGGAAAACCATGTTGAGGATGTGCGGTTTTCGGACGTAGCGTTTGTCATCCGTAAACGGACACCGTCGAAGATCGTTCCGGCCGACTGTCTCTGGTTCGACAACTGCAAGGGGATCGTCTTTGATCGTTGTTGCTGGTCCAGCCTGCCAGCGGATTGACGCTACCACCCCCACCCCATATCATCCACAAATCACCCATGAGGCGTCGGCCGACAAGACTATCGCGGAGATCAATGCCTGGCTGGAATCTGGGCCCCGGTAGTCGGTTTAAATCCGTCGAGGACGAGGACGAGCGGAAGCGGCCCGGCAGGGACGCTTCGCTCTACCTGAACCCCGACTTCCTGAACCCTCGGAGCGGGTCTCGAAGCCCGTCGTCATGACCACCGGCAGGATGTCGCCGTTGTCATCGAAGTCCATCCGATCCAGACACGTCACGCGGAGTGCCCGCGGATTCGGGATCGGACGCCGGTGATAGCAGATGTACCCTCGTCGGTTCCGGGAAGGTTGAGAACCGAGTGATGCCCCGGGCCCGTCGCGATCGGAGGCTGCGAAGCGAGCACCGTGCCTTTGAACGTGAAGGGGCCGATGGGCGTCTTGCCGACGCTGTAGTTCACGCGGTAGCTGTCGTCCGTCCAGCTCCCCGCCGAATACATGAAATACCAGATGCCATTGCGCTCGAACATGACCGGCGCCTCGACATAGTCGTGCGGCGTAACTTCGCGGTAAAGGGCGCCGTCGTCGAGCGGCAGGAGGCTCTTGAAGTCGGGCGCCAGACGCACGAGGTTGCAGCGGCGCCAGCCGCCGTACACCATGTACCAGCCGCCATCGTACTGGAAGACGTACTGGTCGATAGGCTGGGCGCGGTTCCAGAACTGGTCGATCAGCGGCCTGCCGATCCAGTCGCGGTACGGGCCTTCCGGGCGACCGGCCACGGCCACGCCGATGCCGCCGTATTTCTGGGGGCCAGGTTCGCTATGCGGCGTCAGGTCGCCATGTTCGAGATCGACGGGATAGGCGTCGTTGGCGCTGAAGAAGAAATAGTACTTGCTGTCGTGCTCCTGCACGTCCGGAGCCCACATGCACGCACGCGCCCATGAGATGTCCTCCATCTTCAGAGCGCCGGGATGGCAAATCCAGGTCTTGAGATCCTGCGATGAATAGGCGTCGAACCCCTGTCCCTGCGAAGCGCCCGTCGGAAAGATCCAGGAGGTATCGCCGAAGCGGCGGATCTGCGGATCGGCGCGGTGCCGGCCGAAGAGCGGATTCCGGATAGAACCTTCCTGCGCCACCCGCTGGTGCGTTTCAATACACGCGCAGATGAGTCCGTCGATCAACCGGCCCACCTCGGCCTTGGGCGTCTTATCGACAAGGCGCAGATGCGGCCCGTCCGCGGAGGGTATCCATTCGTTTTCACCCTCCGTCCCAATCATCCGATGCGTACCGCGCTCAACGCCAAAGTAGCTCTCCTCGCCGCGAACGCACGCCAGCACCGTTGTCTGATCCCATGAACTGCGCCCACCCATACCGAACTGGTGCCTGTTCCACCCCTCCGGATCCTGAGTGATCGCTTCACGCGACGGCAGATTACCGGCGAAGACATCCTTGATCGGATTGCGCGGGCCTTCCATCTCGGCAACGGCACGTCCCGAATAGATATCGCAGCCGTACTGGAAGTCAGAGAAGATGATCGGAGTGGGCCAGTTTTCCAGAGCGATTTTGGAGGACTCCCAGTCCATCATGGAGTTGTACTCCTTGCCGCGCGGATACCAGCAGGCCATGGCGACCTACTTAATTACCTTCTGGGCGACCAGCGCCCGCCCATCGAGCGGGGAGTGCTCGTCCGGCCCGGTTTCGAGAAGACGCCGCATATTCGTGAGGAAACCGATCGAGCAGATGGCCACACTATGATCGGGCTGGGCCGCGAGCACGCGACGGTAGACGTCGTTGGCGTCCGGGGCATCGTCCGCGTCCGCATATTTGTACCAGCCGGGATAGTCCTCCAGCAGCCAGCGGTATTTGTCGTGGTTGGCCTCGGCGGGGTTACGGCCGGGAGGGGTTGTAGGATCGACCTTGACCTTTGCGGTAGCGGCACCGCCGATGACACCCATGCCCTTGGGGCTTCCCACAGGAACATCGGGACGCCCGCAATAGCGGTTGATGATCTCAACGGTGCCGACGGAGGCGTTGCCCCCCGTGGAACTGATCGTCGCGATGATCTCGCATTCGCCCGCGTCGGCCAGCGCATGGAGACACGCGAGCGCACCGACATCGTCGAAGTCGGTCAGCATGTCCGTATCGAGAATGACCTTCACAGGCCATGAAGCTGAGGCTTTCTTGTTCATAGGCGAAAATTCAAATCGTAACACCGTGAAACGTATACTCAAAGGGCTGCAGATTGCCAAGTCGGCGGGGCGGTGACATCGGCCCAGGGAGGCCGCCCGAGCATAACGCTAGAAGACAAACCTGGCGGGCTGAAGCCCCCGCGCGGCAGCCTTGAGCCGAATTTCGCCCGGCCCCTTGCGCCGGACGACCGCGACCGCATAGCCGAAGAAGAGCGGATGCGACGCGACGTCCTTGAAGGAGTCGAGACCGGCGGGATCCGCGTTTCCGACGGAGACGATCTCGCCGGTGCCCTCCACGTTGAAATCCACGCGCGTATTCGCATCGGGAATGCGGGTTCCCGCCGCGTCCGTCAGCGAGACGCGCACGAACACGACATCTGCGTCGGGGGCGGAATACGGATCGCGTTCGAGCTTGACCTTCGCCGGAGCGCCGGCGGTCTTCAGCGACGCGCGGGCGACTTCCCGGCCGTTGCGGTAACAGACGGAGACCAGTTCGCCCGGCTCGAAGACGACGTCGTTCCAGATCAGCCGGTACTTCGCGAGAATGGCGTAATAGGGGTTCTTGTCCCAGGATTCGGCGTTCTCGTTGTCCTTGGCGTCGTCATGGTCCACGGGATAGCCGGGAACGTCCGCAACCTTCCGCCGCCGCCCGAGCGACCGGCCGTTCAGGAAGAGCTCCGCCTCGTCGCCGCTGGTGTAGAGCATGACCGGCAGACGCTGATCGACCGGGAAGTTCCAGTGATCCGGGACGAGATGGGCCGTCTCGGCTGACTGGTTCCAATAGGCGCGGTAGAGATGGAAACGGTCCTTCGGGATCCCATCCAGGCCGACGATTCCGTAGTGGGAGCTGCGGTGCAGCTCCGCGGGCGTGAGTTCCCGATCATCCGTGGTTCTGAAGCCGTTATGGTAGGGCGACGGCTCGCCGAGGTAGTCGATGCCCGTCCAGACGAATTCACCGGCCAGATAGGCATCCTTCTCGACGCGGTTGAATTCGGCGTCGGGAATGTCGCTGTACCAG
>CAYRPP010000104.1:0-6519 GCA_964426115.1 uncultured Lentisphaerales bacterium
CTTTTTGCGCGTAGTCGCGCAGCGAATACAACTGGACTGCCAATGGATGCAGCATTACCGGATCCTTTCCTGACTCGTTGATGAGCATCATCATACCGCTTTTGACGTGCGGCGGCAACACGGGCCGAGTATCCTCAAACTCATGTTCGGGGCCGTACCCCCGGCAGGCGGGTATTGCGGGCCGACGGCGACCTTGCCGGCTCGGGTTCAGTAAGGAGTGTCCTTCAGTCAGGCGGCCATCTCCGCACGTTGTCACTCGTCTTCGTCAAGGCTGAGGCCGGAGGAACCGGAGGCCTCCATGCCGCCACTGGCGTCGCCGGTCTGCGACGCGCGGAGCGCGGACGCCGCGCGGTCGAGAAGCCGCTGCCAGTGCTTGCGCTCCTTGATCGACTCCTTGGCGATTGTTCTCAGCACCATGTTGTAGCCGATGGCGGCGGATGTCCAGTCTTCCGCCTTCTCACCGCATTCGCCGAGCAGTTTGCCGACGGCGGCGCGGTCGACGGCGGGATGGTCGGCAATGCCTTTGGCAACCCTGATCGCCTGCTTCCACTCGCCAAGGCCCTGGTAGGTATGGGCGCGCTGTAGTTCGACCGCGAGCTGCCAGCCGCTCCTATGCGGATCGTTGCCTAGGCCGGCGACCCAGGCCGAAGCCGAATCCAGCACCTTCGCCGCGAGCTTCGGGAAGCCGGATTCGTTGCACGTTCGCGCGATACGGTCGAAGCACCCGAATTTCATCGACGGCGTTCCACCCGGCGACTGCATCATCCTTTCCAGACATGCGATCGCCTCTTCAAGCTGGGTATTGGTGTAGATCTCCTCGAAATACATGTCGGTGAGCAGCGTCGTGATCTTGATCTGGAGGAGTTCCGCAAGGATCGCCTTGAGTTCGGCATTCTTTCCGGTGTCGTCAATTTCCCCGTCCAGCACCTTGACCGCGAGGTCGCGGCGGAGCAGGTCGCAATGGAGTTTCGCCAGGAACGACGCCCACTTGACGCGCTCGAACACGGCATTCGCCCCGATCGCTTCTGCAAGCCGCTTTTCGGCGACGGGCACGGCGAGGTCGTAGCGGTTCATCTGCGCAAGCTTTTCGGGGTCGGTTTCCGCACAGTTGCAGGGCGGGAGATTCTCGAGCGCGGGTATCTTCCTTGTCCAGCGCTCCGGCGGAAGGGAGCCTGTCTTCTCCTGAAGGGCGACAATCCGCCGCGCGACTTCCCTGCGGAAGGCGACCAGATCAACCACGCGGTCGGGCTCGATGCGTTCGAGCCATTCCCATTCGCCGCGCCCGAGCGCGCGGACGGCGGCGTCAACGGAGGCCAGCGCCTTTTCGCTGAGCAGGCGGTGGAGCGAGAAGTAGGCGATGTCGTCCGCCAGCTCGCGGTAGCCCTCGTAGGAGAGCGTGCAGACGATGCCGTCGGCATCCGGGAGCGCCAGGCACTCGCTGCGGTACATGTCGCCGCCCCATATGTGGTCGTTCCACGGGTTGCGTCCGTGCATCCACGCCATCTCAAAGATGCCGTCGTAATCGGCGAACCAGTTGCGGATGCCGCGGCGGCGCCAGACGTCCGGATCCCAGATGGCCGTGGAGGGCGCGTAGTACCCGACGATCTCGGCGCCGCCCATGTGCCAGCGCCGCGCCTGCGTATAGGAGCTGTCCGCCGATACATTGGCGGTCGTCATGCCCCAGGCGATCATCTTCGAGGTCTCGCGCCCTGTGTCGCAGATCGTCCCGCCGCCGCGCTTCTCGATCTCGCGGAAGAAGGGCTGCTGGCGCTTCACGCCCCAGACGGACGCCTCGGAGCGTCCGCACATGACCAGTTTGAAATTGTCGCCAAGGTACTTCCCGAGGGTGCCGAATTGGTGGTCGACGTAGGGCGTCCAGGCCGCAATCGCCTGCTCGCATGCCGCGCGGTCCTGTTCGGGAGTGAGCCCCTCGGAACCGCCGTACCATCCATGGTCCAGGGCGTTGCCGAAAGTGAAGCGCTCCATCTGGAGACCGGACTGGTAGCGCAGGAAGAGGCCGCGCACGCCCAGGTCGTCCGCAGTTTCGTTTTCAAAGTCTCCGGGGCCGCTGCCGAACTGGATGTTGTGCTCTGCCGCGCTCTTGAAGATGTTGAGGAGGATGCGTTCGGCCACGGCGAGATTCTTACAGCGGCCGAGGATTTCGCCGAGTGTCGGGAATCCCATGATCCCGCTCATGTAGCGCTTGTTGATATCGTGATGCGTCCGCGGAAGCGGAAGTTCGAAAGGATAGACGTTCAGTGAAAGCACGACCTTGTCGCCGTTCGAGAACTCGAGCGCGCCCTTGTAGAGACCAGGCCTGGTGCCAAAAGGCGTCTTGACGGTGATCCAGAACTGCCTGGTCATCCCCTTGGGGAGATCTACCGGCACAAACGACTCCACATCCCTGAATGGCTCCATGTAAAACTTGAGCGGCAGAGCCCTGCCGGTGGAGAGGATATCGACGTAGCGGGTTCCGTCGGCATATTCGACGCGGAGATAGTTGAGCTTCTTCTGCATGTCGACCTTGACGAGTTTGTCGTCATGCAGGATGGCGTTCGGCATGAGCACCACCGGTTCGTCGCGTCCGTGGCGGTCGCTGTCCCAGTTGCTGCAGCCCGCCCACCAGACCTTGACCGTCTTCACATCCACGGCCGCGGCCGGAATGACCGCGCCGCCGGGGCCGCTCAGGTCGGTGGGCTTCACATCAAGATTCGCAAGGGCCTCCCTGGGCCTGACGAGGAACGAACCCGATTCGATTTCGCCGATGGCGGAATCCATTTCAAGAATGGCGGGCGAGTCCTGCACCTCCGTATTGGGGAGGTATTGCGTGTGCGAATAAGGATCCACCTGCATGTAGGCGAAGGCGGCGGCGAGAAGCGCGGCGGCGGCATTCATTTAGAACACCTCCTCGTCAAGATCCATCAGTGGCTCGGCATCGAGCACGGGACGCACCGGGACGGAATTCTTCTCGGGTTTCCTGACTTCCGGCGGGACGGGTTCGCGACCTTCGAGGATGTCGACGAGATACTGCTTCCGCACCTGTTCCACGCGTTCCTTGATGAAAACGATGCGCGGCAGCTCGCGATAGAACTTGAGCTGGACCTTCGCCGCTTCCCTGCCGATCGCCGGCGGATGCCCGTTCCAGCTTTTGAGCATGTCGAACAACTTGCCATCGCCATCCAGCACCGGCCCGGCAAACGCCCTGGCGAAGTGATCGTCCTCGCCCCAGTCCCAGCGCCGCCGCTCATCCTCGTATACCTGCGGGAACTTCTGCCAGAACGTCTCGAGAGGGTAGCCCTGGTACATCGAAAGCTCGTTCGCTTCGGATCCTACTGGCCAGACGAAACGCGCCCGCGCTGTCCTGTCCCCATAAGTTATCTGACCATACCAGACATCCTGGACCCCTCGTGCAAGCATCGGCAGGTGTTCCGGGAGACTGCATAGATGCAGCGAATAGAGCATCGACCAGGGCTCTTCACCGGTCTCGATGAAAGCGTCGGCCATTTGCGGATATGGATAGTCACGGCTCCAGAGACGGTTTTCAACGTAGGAAATGAAGCGGAACTCCGAAGCGGGCGGATAAAGGTTCGGAAAACGCCGCTCGTGGGCGTAGTACCACCAGCAGGGATCCGGCGCCCAGCCTTCGCTTTCCGGCGGCGGCCCCGCTTGCGGTCGCTCCCCGAGGTCGATCTTTATCCGATAGACAAGGTATTTGTCCGGAACTTTGTCGGGAATCCATAGCGTGATGTCGGCGACGCCCCCGGGAAACTCGTCTTTGGCGATCTTTCGGTCGCCTATCACGCCGATCTGGAAGGAGCGCCACTGGAAGGAATAGTTGCAGATGAATCCCGGCGCAAACTCGCTGCGCCCGATTCCGGCGCGCAAGTTCACCTCCGGCCATCCGGCCATATCCGGCAGCGGCGGCTTACGTTTATTCCGTCCACCGTCAGCTGCCGCGGATTTCGCATCCTCAACAGCCTTCGCGGCGGCAAGCTGCGAAGGCAATCCGCCACGGACGGACATCTTCACATAATCCGCCAGCGGTGTCGGCGGCTTGCCGAGCTGATTTTCCGAATCGCGCAAGACCTTCATGCCCTCGAGATGGAGCAGGTCAGGATCGCCGCCCATGTCCAGATTCGCGAGGAAGTGTCCGATTTTACGCCCTGCCAGCCGCACACGGGGATCTGCAGAGTCCATCGCCTCACCACGGACAGCAGCGAGACGGTCAAGCAACGTCGCGTCGCACTTTGCGCCCTCGAGGGCGTCCGCGAATGCCGTCGGCGTCTCGTGGACAATGCCGTCAGCCCCCTTCGACCAGGCGCCGAAGCCGCACAGGAGACGGTAGAAGGGGATTTCGTACTCCGGCTGGCAGGGGACGACGAGATACGTCCGCTCCCCGAAGCGGTGCCGGATGTTCATCTCGGGAACCGGCGGCATCACCGTTTCGATGTGGGCGTTATCCGGCTTCTCCGCAGGTGTCAGGAACAGGAACGACGCGAGAATGAGTGTAGACATGACAACAACCAGAGGGGAAGCACGGACGCACTACTTCAGAATCAGCACGGTTCCCGGCGGAATCCAGGCGGCCTCGTAGCACCCGATGTCGATCTTCCTGTGGACCACGCGCGGCCCCAGGCCGAGGTCCGTCGGTTCGGCGCCCCAGGCGGGAAGCAGCCCCTGGTCCACGGCCGGCGATTTGGGGCCGATGCGGAATGAGGCGTCAATGAACCCGGGTGCGTCCATGAGACACTCGTCGTTGATGAGCAGGTCGTCTGAGAGGCAGCGGACGAAGGGCGCCGCGCTTCCGTAATACACGTTGTTCGTCGCGTTCGCCGTGGGATACGATGACTTGTTCCCGAGGACGATGCAGTTCTGCACCGTTCCGCCGAGGGTGCGGATGCCGGCGACGAGCGACGACTTGTTGCTGACGATCGTGCAGTTGACGATCGCGCCGGCGGAAAGATAGGCCGAGCCGGCGACCTTCTTGGTCAGATGGGTTGGGCTCAGGTCGGTCGTGTTGAAGGCGACCAGGCCGTTGTCGACGCGTCCGGACGCATGCATGACGGCCACCGCGCCTCCCTTTCCGTCGGCGTTGTCGTGGCAGTTGTTGTTCGTGATCACGCAGTGCGTCACGACTCCGGGCCCGGAGACGTTCACGCCGGCGCCGATACCGCCGGCGGCGGTGATCTTGTTGTTCCGGATGATGCAGTTCGTCACCATGCCGCCATGATCGACAATCGTCACGCCGCCGCCGTAGGCATAGGCGCCGACGTTGTTCTGGCCGTCCTGGATTGTCAGATTGCTAAGCCAGGCGTTCGCGTGGTTCAGGCGGATCAGGGAGGAGACCGTGTTGTTGCGGGAGATCCGGGCGTCACCGGGCACGGCCCCGGCGCCTTCGATCGTTACGCCCTTTGAAACAATCAGCGTCGGCTTGCCCATCTTGTGCGTGCCGACGGCGAGCAGGATCTTGAATCTCTCGCGGGCGTACTCCACAGCCGTCCGGATGTCCGGCGCCGCCGTTGCCCAGTCGGCATAGGGCGGACAGGCCCCGGCATTGCCGTCCACCACGCGCAGGATGCCGTCGGAGACGGCCTGGTAGTCCTGGCGGACGGCCCGCGCGACTTCCGTGCCGCCGCTCTTCACGATCAGCGAGACGGTATATTGTCCCGTCGCCGCGTACGTCTTGGCAACGGAACTGCCGGACGCGGTTCCGCCGCCATCGCCGAAGTCCCACTCGTAGGTGTAGTCGCCGGATGGCCAGGCGTAGGCGGTATAGGTCAGCCCCTCGCCGACGAGCGCCAAGCGCTCGGAGGATGCAAACGAGGCCGCGGGCGTTCCTGCGTCCAGCGACAGCTCGTAGGCGCCGATGTCGACCTGGTCGCCGGACACACGCGGCGCTCCGTCCAGATCCAGCAGCGAGAGGCCGGCGGCGCCGGACGTGCCGCCGTCGATGCAAACCGATCCGGGCTGCGGGCGCCAGTCCCCGTAGGCGGGATCCGCGAAGTTGAAAACGCCGGTGACACAGGTCTCGTTGATCGCCTCCACGTCCGAGGCGCAGTGGGAGAAGTATTCCGGATGCCCGCCGCCGTAGACGGCGGAAATGCCGCCGGAGAGCGTGGAGCGATTGCCGTAGATCACGCAGTTGACGACGGCGCCGCCCGTGCACTGCACGCCGGCGACGTAGCGGGCCGAATTGTCGACGATGGTGCAGTTGACCATTTCGCCACCCGTGAGGTACACGGCGCCGTTGTGGACATTCGAGGGCGGGAAATTATCCTCGTTGTCGTAGTTCCCGGCGACCAGACAGTTCTCCATGCGGCCGCTCGCGAGGGTCACGGCGAAGCCGCCGCGCGAATTGTTGTTGTTGGCGACGTTGTTCGAGACTATGCAGCCGGAGAGATGCGCGGCGGGGGATCCGAGGTAGACCGCGCCGTAACCAAACCAGTCCACCTGGCAGTTGCAGATCACGCAGTTCGAGACCGTGCCGCCGCCGGACGAGAAGAGGATGTTGCCGCCGTT
>CAYRPP010000105.1:0-6511 GCA_964426115.1 uncultured Lentisphaerales bacterium
CTGTCCGCGCGGCATCATCCGCATGGTGCCGGAGAGCCGCCGCATCCACGTCTTCTGCAGTTCGAAGGATCCCGGCGCCGAGGTGCGCAAGGTATGCAAGGTAGGCTGCATCGGCTGCCGGATCTGCACGCGCCTGGCGGAGGGCGCGATCGAGATGGACGGGACGCTCGCCGTCATGAACTACGAGCGGCGCCTGGACAACGAGGCCGTCGTCGACAAGTGCCCCGGCAAGTGCATTCTCAAGGTCTAGCATGAAAGTCTCACCGGCTCCCTTCATTTTCCGGGGCGGCATCCATCCGCCCGACGACAAGGCGGCGACCGCCGCACTGCCCCTGCGCGATCTGCCGCTGCCCGCGCGCCTCGTCGTCTCGACGGCCCAGCACCTCGGCGCTCCGGCCTTGCCCTGCGTGAAGGCCGGTGACCGCGTACAGGCGGGCCAACTGATCGCCAAGGCCAGCGGGCTAATCTCCGCCGCCGTGCATGCGCCCGCCGCCGGAGTTGTCGCCGCCCTCCAGGAGGCGCCGACGCCGACCGGACGCGCCGCCACCGCCATCGTCATCGACACGGATCCCGCGGCGCCCGCGGGCGAGCCGCCCTTCGCCCCGCTGCCCGGGTGGCACGACCAGGAGCCGCGCAGCCTCGTGGCGCGCGTCGCAGAGGCGGGCATCATCGGCATGGGCGGCGCGGGCTTCCCGACGCACGTCAAGCTCTCGCCCCCCAGCGACAAGCCGATCGACACGGTGATCCTCAACGGCGCCGAGTGCGAACCCTTCCTGAACAGCGACAACCGCCTCCTGATCGAGCGCGCCGCGCAGGTCTGGGAGGGCTGCCAGATCATCCGCCACATCCTCGGCGCCGCCACGCTCTGCGTGGCCATCGAGGACAACAAGCGCGAGGCCGCCGCCGCGCTCTTCGCGGCCATGAAGGCCACGCCGGGCGACAACCAGATCCACATCCTCAAGACGCGCTACCCGCAGGGCAGCGAGAAGCAGCAGATCTTCTCCGTCACCGGACGCACCGTGCCGATGGGCGGCCTGCCGATGGATGTCGGCTGTGTGGTCGAGAACGCCGGCACGGCCTACGCCATCTGGGACGCCGTGGTCAACGGACGTCCGCTCACCGCGCGCGCGATCACCGTCGCGGGCGAAGCCGTCAACACGCCGGCCAACTGGTTCGCCCCGATCGGAACCTCCTTCGACGACCTGGTGGCCGCCTCCGGCGGCGCGCGGGAGGATGTGGCCAAGATCATCGCCGGCGGCCCCATGATGGGCTTCGCCCTGCCCTCGCTGAAGGTCGCCATGGGCAAGACCTCATCCGGCCTTCTGCTCTTCTCGCGCCCCCGCGTGGCGCCTTATTGCTCGCAGGCCTGCATCAACTGCGGGCGTTGCGTCGAGGCGTGCCCCCTGCGCCTCATGCCGACCGAGCTGAGCCAGGCCATCGAGGCCGACGACATCGACGAGGCGGAGCGGCGCCGTGTGATGGACTGCTTCGAATGCGGGGCGTGCGCCTACGTCTGCCCCGCGCACCGCCCCCTGGTGCAGCACATGCGCCGCGCCAAGGCCGTCATCGCCCAGCGCCGCCGCGCCGCAGCCGCAGCCAAAAAGTAACGGGAGAACGCTTTGAACACGGAGAATCCAACGGCGGCAGCGGAACCGGTCATCGTGGCCGGCGCCTCTCCGCACATCCATTCCGGCGCCAGCGTCCGGAGCATCATGCTCGACGTGGTCATCGCCCTGATGCCGGCCGCCGCCGCCGCGCTCTTCTTCTTCGGCTGGCAGGCAGCGCGGCTGATGGCCGTCTGCGTGGCGACCTGCCTCGCCGCCGAATGGCTCTGCCGCCGCCTCATGCGGCGCGAGAACAGCCTCGGCGACCTCAGCGCCCTCGTCACGGGCCTGCTGCTGGCCTTCAACCTGCCCCCGGCCCTACCCTCCTGGATGGCGGTTGCCGGCAGCCTCTTCGCCATCGCCGTCGCCAAGCAGGTCTTCGGAGGACTCGGCTACAACCCCTTCAACCCGGCGCTGGCCGGACGCGCCTTCCTGCTTATCTCCTTCACCGGCCCGATGACCACCTGGAGCGCCTCTTGCATCGACGCGACCAGCACCGCAACGCCGCTGGGCATGGTCAAGGAAGCCTTCAAGGCCGGCGCGCCAGTGCCCTTCGCCATGAACGGCGGGCTGACGATAGACTTCCTGCTCGGCAACATGAACGGCTGCATCGGCGAGACCTCGGCCATCGCCCTGCTGCTGGGTGCGCTCTACCTGCTGCACCGGCGCGTCATCTCGTGGCACACGCCCATCGCCTTCCTCGGCTCCGCCGCCCTCTACGCCGCCGTGCTGCACGCGGTCAACCCCTCCGCCTCGATGCCCGTCCACTTCCACCTGCTGACCGGCGGACTCGTGCTCGGAGCCTGCTTCATGGCCACCGACATGGTCACCACGCCCACCACCCCGCGCGGACGCCTCGTCTTCGGCGTCGGCTGCGGCCTCCTGACAATGGTGATCCGCACGGTCAAGTCCGGATCATACCCCGAGGGGGTCAGCTTCGCCATCCTGATCATGAACGCGTTTACCCCCCTGATCAACCGCGCCACCCGCAACCGCGTCTTCGGCCAGATACCTCCGGCGAAACCATGAGGACCAGCCGCGCATGAAACCCTTCATCAAGCTTGTCGCGATCCTGACCCTCATCTGCCTGTTCTGGACGGCAATGCTGGCGGGTGTCGACGCCATCACACGGGAGCGCATCGCCGACGCCGGTCGTCAGAAGGAGATCGCCGCCGTGCGCGTCGTGCTGCCGCCCGGAGTCCCGGAGCCTGTCGCTCAGGCCAACGGCACGGCGACCAACTATGTCGCGCGCGACGTCGACGGACGGTTGGTGGCGGTCGCCGCCAAGGGCTTTTCGGCCAATGGCTACGGCGGCAAAATCGCCCTCATGGTCGGCTTCACGGCCGACGGCCGCGTCAACAACTTCCAGGTCCTGGCCGCCAATGAGACCCCCGGCCTGGGATCCAAGATCGCTTCGGACAAGTTCAAAGCCGGCATTTGCGGACGCCCGGCCGGCACCCGCTGGGCGGTCCGCAAGGACGGCGGCGAGGTCGATGCCATCACCGCCGCCACCATCTCGTCGCGGGCGGCGTTGGAGGCCATCCGCGATGCCGCCGCGCAATTCAAGGCCGTCAGCGAGAACCCGCCGGAGGGAGTGACAGCAGCCCGATGAACCTGATCTCCAACTTCACCCGCGGCATCGTCCGCGAGAACCCCACCTTCCGCCTGGTGCTGGGCATGTGCCCGACCCTCGCGACGACCACCTCGCTCGAGAACGCCATCGGCATGGGGCTTTCGACCACCTTCGTGCTGTGCGGATCGAATCTGGTGATCTCGGCCGTCCGCAAGATCATTCCCGCCATGATCCGCATCCCCTGCTTCGTCGTGATCTTCGGCTCGTTCTCCACCATGGTGGACCTGCTCATGCAGGCCTACACCCCCGGACTGACGGAGAAGCTCGGCATCTACATTCCCCTGATCGTGGTCAACTGCATTGTCCTGGGCCGTGCCGAAGCCTTCGCCAGTAAGAACGGCGTACTGGACAGCGCGGCCGACGGTCTCGGCATGGGCCTCGGTTTCACGCTGGCCCTGTCCCTGATCGCCTCCATCCGGGAGATCCTCGGCACGAGCATGCTCACGGTCTGGGGCGACCTCAAGTTCGCCATGCCGGTCGATGCCGGCATGATCCTGTTCATCCTGCCCGCCGGCGGCTTCATCACCCTGGGCTGCCTGCTGGGCCTGATCAACCACCTCCAGGCGCGCGCCGCCGTGCGCTCCGGCAAGGCGCTGCCTCCCCCGCTTCAACTGGACTGCCGCTCCTGCACGCTCTGCAAGTTCGGCACCGGACCCCACGGCGCATGATGGACACGCCCGTCATCCCCGGCCTGCTGTTCACCGCGCTGATCGGCGAGAACGACACCTGCACGACCTGGAAGGCCACGCAGGAGTCGCTGCAGCGCGAGGTCGATGTCCGGGTGCTGAATGCGCAGACCCCGCCGGATCAGGCGGCGCACTACCTCGCCTTGTCGCGGACGCTCTCGCGGCTGACCCATCCCGGCTTGGCGCAGATCTATGACGTGATCACCGAGGGCGGCACCACCCATGTCGTCATGGAGCATGTCGAGGGAGCCAGCCTGGCGGAGATGGTGGCCGGCACCGGACACCTGAACCCCGCGCAGGCCCTGCGTCTGACGCTGCAGCTCGCCGAGGCGCTGGATTACGCCTGGACACAGGCCCAGGTGGTCTTCCGCAGCCTCAAGCCGCAGAACCTGCGCGTCAACAGCCAGGGCATCCTCAAGATTTCGGAGTATGGCCTTGCCATCCAGGTGAAGCCCGGCGAGAACCCGCTGACGGCCGACAATGGTCATGTCGTCGGCACGCCGCACTACATCGCCCCCGAGCAGGCCACAACCAACCCCGCGATCGATTTCCGCGCGGACATGTATGCCCTCGGTACGATCCTCTACTTCCTGCTGACCTCCAAGTCGCCGTTCGAGGGGCTCGACAGCTACGAGATCCTGAAGCAGCAGGTCAACGGGCAGATTCCCCACCCGTGCAATGTTGTCGGCCCGCTCCCCATGCCGCTCGGCCAGTTCGTCATGCGCCTGATGATGAAGCAGCCGCAGGATCGCTACCCGCAGTGGGCGGAGGCCATCCGTGATCTGCGGCTGCTGCTGGCCAACCGCCATCCCGCCGGCCGGCTTCCGAACGCGGTCAGCACGATCGCGCACTACTCGGGCCACGCGTTGCCGGTGCACGGCGCGGCGGCCGCCAGGAGAGCCGCCTCCGCGACCACCGCCGATCTGGAGACGCGCGCGCCTTCCCGAGGCAATAACCACTTCGCGCTCTGGCTGCTCCTGATGCTCTGGTTCTCGTGGCTGGCCAACGAACGCCTCGGCAATCCGCTGGGACTCCCGCCCGGGCTGATCGTCGACATCGGCCTGCCCGAAATCGACGGGTCGTGGTTCCGCCAGGCGATGCCCGGCAAGCCGCCGGCCGTTGCGGCTCCCCGGCCGCCTGCGGCCACGGCACCCGTTCTCCCGGTTGCGGCGGACGCGGCCGCTCCTGTCGCGGCGGCCGACGCCACCCCGCCATCTTCGGACGCGACCGCCCCTGGAAACCCTCCCGCGCCGGCGCTCGCGCCGCTGCTGGCCGACGCCGCCGCGATGCTGGGGACGGGCGACGCGGCTGGCGCGCTGGCCCGTATGGATGCTTTGCTGGCGTCGCCCCCCTCCGCACCGGGGCTCGAGGCCATCCGCGACGCGCTGAAGGCCCTGCCGGACCCGCTGGAAGCGGTCGGTGACGGACTCCTGACGCAGCGCGGCAAGGAGACGGTGATCCGCTATCAGGGGCGCGACCGCAAGATCCTGCCCCGCGCCGTGGTCAATGGCGCACTGCAGGCGGAATTCCTGGCCGACGACGGCACGAGCCGTCCCGTGGCCTTCCCGATCGACAAGCTCGACGCGGCCGAGCAGTTGCGCTGGCTCCCCGAGCCGCAGACGCCGGCCGACCATGCCGTGGCCTGCCTCCTCGCCCTGCGGGCGGGCGACAAGGAGCGTTTCCGCGCGCACCGCGGCCGGACGGGCGCCCTCGCGCCCCTCTTCGCCGCGGTCAATCCTTGAGCAGCTTCTCGATCCGGGCAAGCTCCTCGGAGCTCAGCGGCACGGCGGCGAGCCCGGCGACATTCTCCTCGATCTGCGCCACGCGGCTGGCCCCGATCAGTGCCGAGGTCACGCGCGCGTCGCGCAGCACCCACGTCAGCGCCATCTGGGCCAGACTCTGGCCGCGGGCCAGCGCCATCTTGTTCAGCGCCCGGATGCGGGCCAGCAGCGCCGGCGTCAACACCTCGCGCTTCAGGAAGGCGCCTGCGCGCGCCGGCTTGCCGGCGCGCGAGTCGGCGGGCACGCCCTTAAGGTAGCGTGATGTCAGCAGACCCTGCGCCAGCGGACAGAAGGCGATCATGCCGATGCCCTCCGTCTCCAGGACATCCAGCAGGCCACTGGTCTCGGGCGCACGCTCGAGCATCGAGTACCGCGGCTGGTGGATGAGGCAGGGGGTGCCGAGCGCCCGCAGAATGCCCGCGGCCTCGCGCGTCTGCGCGGGATTGTAGGAGGAGATGCCCGCGTAGAGCGCCTTGCCCTGCCGCACAGCGGTGTCGAGCGCCCCCAGGGTCTCCTCCATCGGCGTCCGCGGGTCGGGACGGTGCGAGTAGAAGATGTCCACGTAGTCGAGTCCCATGCGCCGCAGGCTCTGGTCGAGACTGGCCAGCAGGTACTTGCGGCTGCCCCAGTCGCCGTAGGGCCCCGGCCACATGAGGTAGCCGGCCTTGGAGGAGATGACCAGCTCGTCGCGGTAAGCGCCTAGATCCTTGCGCATCACCGCCCCGAAGGTCTCCTCGGCGGAGCCGGGCGGTGGGCCGTAGTTGTTGGCCAGGTCGAAATGCGTGATGCCCAGGTCGAAGGCGCGCC
>CAYRPP010000106.1:0-6435 GCA_964426115.1 uncultured Lentisphaerales bacterium
AATTGACATTCCAGCGTCGGAAGTGATTGTACATGGCGAGGGCGAGAGCGTCAACCCCTGCAATCCGCAAAAAATGGCACTGATCTCGGAACCGTCGCCCTGCGGTAGATCGTCCAGTGGATTCCCGAGGGCTTTCCCGACCGGTTCGATCGGGAGGCGAAGGCGGACATTCGGTCGTTCTCCTGCAGGCGCCATGTTTCTGCGCTTGTCCATGGCCCTGAAGACGAACCACATGACGCTTCACGACCGGGTTGCGCAGCAGGGGTTGCGCCTTCTCCCAAACCTCTTGTCTGGGGCCTGCGAGGCGCAGGCGGCGTTCCCGTCCGCTGGCGGTGGTCGTTCCGAGGTGAGTTCTTGCATTCAGCGTCCGTCCGAGGTACTATGCCAACATGATCCTGAAGCCGATCACGGCCCCGATTGGGATTCTGCAGGAAACCCCGGTCGGCATCCTTTCTGCCAGCGGAAGTCCGAAAGTGGTTACTACGGGCGTTTATGTCAGACTTATGTCAGACTGGGATACCATTATTCCGTGTTATTCTTCAGTGTTATGCAGGATTCTGTAGCGTGTAACCTTTTGATTTTGTGCGTTTTACGCAAGAATTGACGAATTTCTGCGAGTACCTCTGAATCATTTGTAATCAGCAGGTCGTCGGTTCGACCCCGACTGCTGGCTCCATCTATAAGCCCCGCAAACACGCTAAAAAGCCGATGTTTGCGGGGCATTTATTTATACGGCCTGTTTCGCGGCCTTCCACTCGCTTGTGTCCGCTTCTCCCAGTTGCTCGCCATAGCAACCCCATAACAGCCACACCACCACCGAAAACATTCGAAATTATACTGCCTAGGATACCCGACAAGGGGCTTGACCGGGTAGAAGTATCCCCAAGGCGTCCAGGCGGCTTCTAGGGTGCAAATATTTTCCCGGTCGGCCGATCTTCACTTAATACAATTCGGCGACTTCGGCGAAAATCAAGTATATCGGAAGTGTCGGCGAGGTGCTGTATGAGCGAGACGTACGGTTACATCGTTCACGCCTTGGCGAACAATGTTGAGCCGCATGCCGCTTCTTCCTTCGAGTCTGGCAACACGATTTCCATTCGCGGCAGACGTTCCTTCAAAATTTGCAGTAGTGCTGGCGACCGGCGAATTGCGTTTCCATTGACGACGATGCGTTTACGGGCGTTGATGACACTTTGCGGCAGTCCGCCGATCAACGTCTCAATCAGTCCTTCGTTCCAAGCGCGGCAGACCTTGCGGAACGTAAAATTATCCTGTGAAATTCCAGTTACGGAACCCTGCAAATTCACATCATGACGTTCGCCGGCGAACGACGTACAGACTTTGAGCGTGTCGTCAGCCACAGAATTTGGCTCCGCGATGGTGTCGTATATTTTCGGCAGCGACACTTCAGCCCCGAACTCGTCACATGTTTCGGCGATAAATTTCGCCAACACTTCCAGCGATTTTCCACCGCACAACGGTGCCTTAACAAACATGATATCGAGTCCTGGGAACGGGCGTTTATCGTATCCGATCGCCGAAAAATTCTTCTCCGTATTTTTGGGCACGAACGCCAATTGTGCGCCGGTCCCGATCGTGATGAACAAGTCGGTTTCGACATTGCCTTTCGAGCCCAAAATCGCAGCAGGATTGTCGCCGACAGGTGTTATCACCGGAATGCCGGTGGGCAGTCCAAGCTTATTCGCCATTTCCGCATCGAGTGAGCCAACAATGTCAACCTCGCAGACTTGTGGCAACATTTCGCGAGGAATGCCGAGACGCGTGACTGCATCGTAATTCCAGTCGCGTTTTGTGAAGTTCCACAAACCCCAGCTGGCGGCGTTGGACGCCTCAATTTTGCCCTGCGAATCAAGCGTGTTGCAGAGAATCGCTCCGAAGTAATCCATAATCGTGCCGCAATGCTGCCAGCCTGCGCGGAACTCCGGGATCGCGAGTGTCGCGAATCCGGCGCCGGCAAACAGTCCTTCGCAGCCGGGCAACTGTTTGATTTTCGCGAGCGTGCCGGTATCGACGGTACGCGTGCTTTGCCAGTTCTCGAAATCGGAATGACGACGGCCGCTCCAGCAAATGATCCCGTGCATTTGCCCGGTCATGCCGATCGCGGTAACTTGCCGACGCAAATCGGCGGGCAGTCCGGCGATGGCGTCGAATGTAGCCTGTATTATTTTGTCAGCGTCCCGCCCGCGGGTGCCGGCGTTGTTGTTCACGGACTTCGCCGCAAGCAATTCCTGATGGCCGCAATCATAAATGACGGCTGCGGTTTTTGTTGTTCCGATATCGATTCCTAGTCTCATAGCAACATCTTACCACTCGAACATTCTGACGTTAGTGAACTTGACGTTGCCATGAATCGAGTATGCGGTGATTTGTGCCCCTTCGAGTTCGATACCAGGAGCGATCAAGGTGCGTTCACCGTTGATTTCGAGGTCGATATTGTTGTCTGTGCGGATCAGTTTCAGATTGACGGTCTTGCCGAACTCGACACTGCCGATTTCCGCGAAGTGGTTAATTGAATAGAACCCGATGACAGCACGTTTTGCGCGCGGCATCAGTGTAATTTTCCAGGAATACCAGTCCGGGCTGCCGTTTTTATCCGGGATCTTTAACCCGAATTCAAGCGGCATGTCGATGATTTCGACAGTCGTGTCAATGCGAAAATCATTGCCGGCTTCACCGAGGTAATTGAAGGCAATTCCGTCTGGATTATGGAGCGTGAAATCGTCGTATACCTTGACCAGTTTCTGCGGAATCATTTCCGGCACGAACGCAGTCCAGAGGCTGCCGTCCGGCTTCTGCCTAATCTCGCGGAAGACTGTGCGTCCGCCGAATTCATAAATACCCTTTTCCCAGGTCGCGGTCCAGCCAACGCCGATACGACGGTTTTTACCCCACGGAACAGTCTTCATCACGGCGCAGAAACGGCTGCTTGTGAAGTCATTTTCCGGAACTTCCCAGGGGCCGAGTTCGTTTTTGGAGTAACGGTAGTGAGTTTCCCAGGCTTGATTGTAGGTGTAGTAGTAGTTATCGCGCATCTTGAAGTAGTCGCAGCATTCCGGCGCGCCATTGACCTGCGCCCAGTTTTTCTCTTCAGTGAAGTTTACCATGTCTTCTGTGGTGTAATGATACACCTGACCGCAGGTGAGGATCTTGCCGTTGGATTCAATGTCGGTCTGGCCGGTGATCAGAATGTGCATCTTGCCGTCGCTTGCCACAAAGCCATGCGGATCGCGGAAAGCGCCATGGCACTGAGGTGGTGTGTCGAGCTTCGGGAACGGCAATTTTGTGAAATGGAAACCGTTATCCTCGCTGATTGCGATGCGGAAGCGTTCGCCCTTGTAGTTCTTTGAGCGTTCCGCGAAAAGTGCGTACATTTTGCCTTTGTATTCGACGATGGAACCGGTGCAGTTGCTTGCTTCGCCCTTTTCGAAATCGAGCGGCAATGCAATTCCGTGGTCTTCCCAGTGGACAAGGTCACGGCTCGTGCAGAGCGCATATTGATGACCGCCTAACGGTCCGACAATCGGGTGGTTATGATGCCCATAGTCGAGCAGGTAATACAGATAGAAAACGCCGTCCTTGACAAACGGCATGCAGTCGCCGACGAAGAAACCTTCGGGGCGCCAGTAGTTTCGGGTGTTTGTGTTCAATTTCTTACTGAACTGATAAGAAATCGCTTTTCCGGCGGCACGGGCACCGACCCGCTGGAACCGGCCGGAAGGAGCGCTTTCATGGCGGAATAGATAGCAATCCGGGTTGAAGGTGTCAAGTCGGGGCAAAACGCGCTGCGAACGCAATCAAGTCGTGGATGAAACAGACTCGGTGACGGTAAAACGGCCCAGGGCTCGATAACCCATTTGGCGGGTCGCGGTGGTGCCATCCCCGGCAAGACGCGTACTCCCTGTTCCCTGCCTGCGCCGCGAGCGTCGCGGCAGGCAGGCCACAGGTCCAGATGGCGCAGGATGCGCTCGAACACATCCCGCTTGGCAGGGATGGCGACCTGCATCTATCCTTTGAAATCGTAGAACATCTGGTCCGCCAGCGAGCGGTTTTCACCGCGAATCGCTTTTCCGACTCGCCACCCGTGGGTGAGCAGTATCCTGAACACGTGCCAGTCCCCAAACACGTCCCGCAGACGGGTCGAGACGTCCAGCGGGCTGAACCAAATGCAAAGGCCGGCTTATCCTGAAAACGTCCAGTGTGACTGACCAGCGCCCCTGCGGGTCGGCCTTCGCGTCAGAGCTCCTTCACCTCCATGGCGGCGACATCGACGGAAACGCGGCGCGCGATGCCGCCGTCCGTGTCAAAGAGCGTGAAGACGGCCCGCTGCGGCGAGGCGTGCAGGTTCATCGCGAAGGCACACCGGGTGCCGTCGGGACGCTCCAGGACGACAGGGACCAGTGTGCGGACCGACGAGGCCGCAACGGGCGTCGCGCCGAGCCGGCGCATGAGCGACTCGAAAAACTCCACCTGCGCGATGCTGTAAGTCTCCCAGGTGAACGCGAGCACAATGGCGCGGCCCGCGCCAACGCAACGCTGAAAGGCGACTGGCCGCCCGGAACGGGTGGTGGCCAGCACCTCGGCGCCATCGGGAAGCGCGGTCAGAATGCGGGGCGCGTTCATCCGGAACAGATTCTTCCCGTCGGCGACCAACGAGCGGACGGGCTTCTCGCAAGGCGCGGTTTGCAGCGGCCCGCCGGCGATCGCATCGGCCAGGATCGTGCAGGGGCGTAGTTCCAGATCGAGCACCGGGATGCCCGGGGCGACGAGCAGGCTCCCGCCGGCGCGGACGAAGTCGGCGACCCGCCGCTGGGCTTCGGGGGACATCGCGACGGGCGCGGCCAGGACAAGCGGCTTCGAGGCGTCGAGCGGAGCGTTCAAGGAAATGCATTGGGCGGGGAATGCGGAACGCAGGCACGTCGCGCACAGGCCCTTCTCCATGAATTTCCACACGTCCCAGCCGATGGCCCCATCGCCCTCGCTGCAGCCGGGTGCGGACATGTTGCGCCGCAGGAAGAGCCATTCGAATCCGATCTGTAGGGAGGCGACGCGCTCGGCGTCCAGCAGATCCCGGTGACCGGCGACGAAGTCCCCGAAAGCCTTTGCGGCGGCATAGGTGTCATTGAGCGTGCCGTCGGCGCGCACCAGCGCGTTGTAGTCGTAGATGTCGGCCGTCGCCCCGGTGTCCTCGAAGTTCGGACCGCCCGTGTAGACGTAGTAATTCACGCCCTTCACGCCCATGACGAAATTCGTGAGGCAGCAGGCCAGAAGATCGTTGGGCAGAATCGGAGGAAAGTCGGAAGGCGATCCGCCTGGTAGTTCGAATACGAGTGGCGGCTTTCCGAAGGAGCGCTGGACGTCCACGGAAAACTGCGTCGTGAGCGCATATTCGGGCGTCGGGTTCTCATGACCCCACGCAGGGCCGAGCGTGTAGTAGTGGTCCGACCCTAACAAGAAGCCCGCGCCCTGCTCCCGGCAGACGTCTTCGAAAATCACGTTCATCGCCGGGTTGGCCGAGTTCGTGCAGAACAGCCCGCTGATGCCGTCCGCCTCCAGCCATCCGCGCAGGACGAGCAGATACTCGGAGATGGAGGCGTGATAGCAGTCGAGGTAGTCGCAGCGGCGGCGCTCGTCCGCAAGCGTGGACGTCGCCGAGCGATCACGAAGGGGCCGGGCCTCGGCGAAGGACGCCCACTGTGTCCCGTAGGCTTCGTTGACGCCGGCGATGCCGCCGTATTTCGCCTTGAGAAACGCCGGATAGCGGCCGTCTTCCGTGCCGAAACCGTAGGACTCGGGGTTGAAGTCGATGCCGCCGAACCAGACGTGTATGCCCGTGACCTCGTTGTCGAGCTGGACGCAGAACACTGGACCGCCGTGCTCCGCGAGAAACGGGCGGATGACCTCCGCCACGGCGCGGTAATATCGGCGGGCGCGTGACAGAAACCCCGGATGCACGTAGGAGGACTGGCGTCCGCTGAAGTCGCTCCCATCCGGATGCTTGGCGCGGCACAGTGGATACCCTTCCACGAACCACTTCGGAATGCCATCGTTTTCCAGCTCCGAGTATTGGTATGGCCCGGGACGCAGCAGGACCGGGAGCCCTTCCTCCCGCGCCAGGGCCAGGAAGGCCGCGAGATCGCGCTCCGGGCGGTCTCCGAAGACGATCGTCCCCTCCTTCGGCTCGTGGATGCTCCACGGAACGTACGTGGCGATGCAATTCCCGCCCATCTCCTTGAAAAGGCGCATGCGGCGGCGCCAGTCGGACGGCGGAACGCGGAAATAGTGGAACTCGCCGGATACGAGAAAGAAACGCTTGCCGTCGAGCATCAGGCTCTTGTCGTCGAAGGTCAGGTTATTCATCGGGAGACGAGTGTAGCATTGGCAACGACCTTTTTCCAGTGGCTGCTCCTCGCGCGC
>CAYRPP010000107.1:0-6403 GCA_964426115.1 uncultured Lentisphaerales bacterium
CCACGGCGGAGATCGTCTTTCCCGCGGCCGTGCCCCCGGTGCTGCCGGAGGGGATCACGCGCGAGGACGGCAGGATCCTCGCGCGCCCGGGAACCTATGTTTTCGCCGGACTCGCACTTGAATGCGAATCGAAGCCAGACAGACCATGATCACGACAAGACGGATGAAGGGCAAAGGCTACCGGACCATGGCCGTCGCGGCGGTGGCCGGGGTGATGGGCGCCGGAACCGCGCTGGCCGAGTTGCGGCTCGCCCCGGTCTTTTCGGACAACCTGGTGCTGCAGCGTGACGCGCAGACGAAGATCTGGGGCCAGGCCGATCCGGGCGAGAGCGTGACGGTGACGTTCGCCGGACAACAGGTCGAGACCCAGGCGGACAAGTCCGGCAACTGGATGGTCAAGCTGGCGCCGATGCCGGCCAGCACGGAGAACCGGACGCTGAAGGTCGCCGGCCAGACCGGAGCCCTCGATGTGAAGGACGTGCTCGTCGGCGAAGTCTGGGTCTGCTGCGGCCAGTCCAACATGGAAATGCCGATGTGGGGCGACAACCCCAAGTTCCGGCAGGTCAACGGGGACGAATGGGCCAAGAAGGGCGCCAACCCCCTGATCCGCCTCGTCAACCTGGCGCCGATCGAATCGAAGATCCGGCCGTTCCGCGATTATCAGTTCAAGATCGCGTGGAAACCGGCGACGGAGGAGAGCCTCCTCGTCTATCCGGCGACGGCGTATTTCTTCGGCAAGAACCTGCAGGAGGCGCTCGGGATCCCCGTCGGTCTGCTCGCGGCCACCTGCGGCGGCACGACCATTGAAAACTGGATGTCGCCGACCGGCCTGGACAAGATACCCTCGCTCAAGGAACTCGCGTATGCCGTCAACGCGACGCTGCCCCATCGGAAGGAATACCAGGAACTGGTCGCGAAAGTGAAGACGGAGTTCGCCGACTGGACGAAGAAATTCGACCAGGCGCTGGCCGCCGACACGCGACCGGTGCCGCCGGAGTATCCCCTTCCCGCGCCGCCGGCCTATCCGAAGGAACTCGCCGTCAGCGTCTGGCCGCCGAAGACGACCATGCTGTACAACGGCCTGGTCTACCCGCTGACCCCGATGGCGCTCCGCGGCGCGATCTGGTACCAGGGCTGCCAGAACATCAATGACGGCGCCATCTACGCGGACAAGATGCAGGCCCTGCTGAACGGCTGGCGCCTCGACTTCCAGAATCCGGAGATGCCGTTCTACTTCGTGCAGCTCGCGCCCTACAAGCATGGTGGCTACAAGCTGCCCGCGCTCTGGGAAGCCCAGCAGACGTTCGCCGACGCCAACGGGAAGTCGGTCGGCATGGCCGTCATCAACGATGTCGGCGATCTCAAGGACATCCATCCCGCGGACAAGACCCAGGTGGGGCGTCGGCTCGCCCTGCTGGCGCTCAACCGGACCTACGGCAAGACCGACGTCAAGGCCGATTCACCCAGACTGAAGTCTGCGAAGGTTGTCAACGGCAGATATGTGCTTGAGTTCAAGCACGTCGAGCAGTTCCAGACCAACGAGCGCAAGCCCGCGTTCGAGATCGCGGGCGCGGATGGCGCCTATGTGCCGGCCGAAGCGGAGATCAAGGGCCGCGTGATCGAGGTCTACTCCGGGAAGGTGCCCGCGCCCGCGAAGCTGCGCTTCATGTGGGTGCCGCTCGCCGAGGCCAGTCTGTTCAACGAGGCCGGCCTGCCCCTCGGCGCCTTCCGCGTCGGCGACGACTCGGATCCGGCGGCGAAGCCGTGAGCCGGGGAGGCTATCGGCCTCGTCCAAGCCGACGCTGTCGGACTTGTCGGACGCGTCAGACCTGTCCGACGTGCAGCCCCCTTGCCCGCCTGCGCCCTACCGGACCATCAGATACGTCCCGGCTCCCTGCTGGAGCTCGAAGCAGCCGATGTCGACGTGGGCGCTGAAACGGCGCGGATTGCCGTAGAGGTCGGTCGCGCTCTCCATCCACGGCAGGTTCACGCCGCCGCTGTAGCAGGGCGAGTCGACCTTGAAGGAAATGCGGCCGGCGCCCAGCGTGTAGGTTCTGGCGGTCGCCTCGACGTGCTGGCCGCCTGGCAGGGTCGAGGCCGACGTGGTGCAGCAGTTGGAGACGACCGGCGACCCGGAAACGACCCAGTTGCGCGCGTCGGCCCCGTTGTTGTCCGCGATGAGTGTGTTGATGACGCGGCCGCCCTTGGCGAAGAGCCCGAAGGCGAGTGTCTGCGCCGCGGTTTCGTGGTAGTTGCCGACAATGGAGCAATTCTCGAGGCGGCCGCCCTCGACGGTGGCCCCCGTGGCGTAGTTTCCGGCGAGCACCGACGTCGTCGTCAGCCGGTTTTTCGCGATGAGGCAGTTGCGGACGATGCCGCCGTTCATCCAGAGGCCGATGCCGCTGCCGGCACCGGTGTTGACGGACGAGGCGTAGTTGTTGGTGATGACGCAGCGGTCGGCGAAGGCGGTGGCGCCAGTCTGGAAGAGGCCGGAACCGGCGGGCGTGCCCGAGTAGCCATTGTTGTCCATCACGCAGTCCAGCACCGTGCCGTTGACGCTGTAGACGCCGGATCCCTTGGCCGTGTTGTCGATGGCGTTGTTAGCCGTGACGCGGCAGTTGCAGAGGGTTCCGCCGCCGTTGATATAGACGCCGGCGGCCGTGTAGTACACGCGCCCCCGCATGACCGTGACGCCGGAGAGGCGGGCAGCCCCGTTGTTGATATAGACGGCGCGGCAACTCGACTGGGCGTCGATCTTGACGTCGTTCCAGTCGCCGGTGACGCCCTTGACGGTGATGCCCTTGGAGAGGGTCAGGGTGCGGCTGGCGAGCGCGTGTGTGCCGTTGCTGAGCACAACCGTCGCGCCGGGGACGGCCGTGCTGACCGCGTCGTGGATCGACGCGGCGGCCGTGGCCCATGTCGCGTAGGGCTTTTGCGGATTCTTCGCGCCCGGGACAACGTAAAGCGTCGACGGATCGACGGTGAAGTCGTAGGACCAGGTCGCGCCGAGTCCGGCGCCGTTCGTCGCGCAGAGCGTCGCGGTGGTGACACCCGGGGTGGCGAAGTGCGCGGTGACGACGGCCTTGCCGGAACCGGATTCATCGGTGGTGCCGTCGCCGTCGAGATCCCAGTAGTAGACGACGCCCTCGGCGCCGCCCGATGGATGCGTTGTGAGCGTGGCGTCGAAGGCATCGAGGCCCGCGTAGACGTCGGCCGTGAAGGGGCAGGCGAATCCGGCCGCGGTGTACTCCCGCGGGCCGATGTCGACCGTGCCGTTCGCAACCCGCGCCTGGCCATCGAGGTCGGCTGCGGCTCCCATCCAGGCGGCATCCGCGCCGGCATCGACCAGCGGCGAGCCGGTGAAGAGGACATACAGGCCGTCTCGCTCGATGTAGCCGCGGGCGGCGTCGGAGACGCCGCCGTCGATGCCGTTGGTCGGCGAGGTGAAGCAATGGGAGAAGGCGCTGGCGTTGCCGGCCCAGTTGGCGACGACGGATGCGCGGTCGCCGTTGCCGCTGATGATGCAGTTGGTGACCGCGCCGCCCGTGCGGTTGAAGCCGACGACCAGGGTCTGCTCGACGCCGAGGTAGAAATTGTCGTACACGGCGCAGTTCTCGATCCTGCCGCCCTCGATGGAGACGCCGGTCGCGAAGGTGGAGGAGGCGGCGGATGTTCCCGAAAGGTAGTTACGGGCGATGAGGCTGTTGCGGACGGTGCCGCCATTCATCCAGAGGCCGGCGCCGGAGCCATTCGCGGTGCTCGAAGACGACGAGACGTTGTTGGTGATGATGCAGCGGTCGGTGAACGCGGCCGATCCGGTCTGGAGCAGACCGAGGCCGCGCGGGGTTCCACCGGCGCCGTAGTTTCCATCGATCACGCAGCCGAGGAGCGTGCCGTTGACATTGTAGACGCCGGCGCCATGCATGCTGTTGTCTATCGCGTTGTTCGCCGTGACACGGCAGTTGGTCAGCGTCCCGCCGTCGAAAATATAGACACCGGCGCCGGAGTAGTAGCAACGCCCGTTCTTCACGGTCAGGTCCCGGAGGGCCGCGGCGGAATCGTAGATCTCGACGGCGCGACGGCTGCTGGTGGCGTCGAGCACCGCGTCCTTCCAGTGGCCAGTGACGCCCCGGACCGTCACGGACTTGGTCAGCGCCAACGTGCTGGAGAGCGTGTGCGTGCCGTTGCTGAGCACGATCGTCGCGCCGGGCGTGGCGGCGGCGAAGGCGTCGTGGATCGTCGCGGCGGCCGTCGCCCACGTCGCGTAGGGGCGCTGCGGATTGGCCGCGTTCCTGACGACGTAGAGGATCGACGGCCGTACAATGAAGTCCCACGACCACGACGACGTTAGCCCCGCGCCGTTCGTGGCGCAGAGGTTTACGGTCGTGGTACCCAGGGTGGCGAAGTGCGCGGCGACAACGGCCTTGTCGGAACCGTATTCATCGGTGGCGCCGTCGCCGTCGAGATCCCAGTAGTAGACGATGCCGGCCGTGTCGCCCGACGGGCGCGCCGTGAGCGTCGCCGTCAGGACGTCGAAGCCCGTGTACACATCGGACGAAAATTCGCATGCGAACGCGGAGGTTTGATATTCGACCGGGCCGATATCGACGGCGGTACCGACAAGGCGAGGGGCGCCGTGCATGTCGAGGAACGCAACGGCATCGTCCGCGCCCGCGTCGATCAGCGGTGAACCCGCGAAAAGGACGGGCAACCCGTCCGCATCGAGCAGATAGGCCTGCTGGTCGGCCGAGACTCCGCCCTCGATTGCGTCGGCGCGTGTGGTGAGGCAGTGGCGGAAAAGGGCGGCGCTGCCGCCCCAGTTGCTTTCGGCGGATCCGTCGGAGGCGGTATTGTTGTCGATGATGCAGTTCATGACGGCGCCGCTGCTGGCGTGGACGCCGACGATGTTCGTGTTGGCGGCACCGCGGTAGATGTTGCCGACGACGGCGCAGTTCTGGAGGATTCCGCCCGCGACGCGGACGCCCGAGGCGTAGGGCGACGAGACGGCTGCAATCGCACCTCCCTGGCTGCCGAGTCGGTTGCGGGCGATCAAGGAGTTGCGGAGCACGCCTCCCGCGAGGTAGACGCCTGCGCCACCATTGCTAGCGCCTGCGTTTCCGGTGTAGTTGTTGGTGATCACGCAGCGGTCGGCGAGCGCGTTGCCGCCGAACTGATGGAGACCCGCGCCGCAGACGCTTGCATTGGCCGTGTTGTTGCCGTCGATCACGCAGTCGAAGACCCGGCTGTTGTCGTTGTAGATGCCGGCCCCATTCTGGAACCACTGATCGATGTAGCCGTAGGCGAAGCGGCAATGCGAAACCGTCGCTCCATTGGAGAGGTGGGCGTTTGCGCCCAAATTCGTAAGCCTGCCACTTAGAACCGACACGCCCGCGACCAGCGCGTCGGCGTGCGAGAGCTGGATGCCGCGGCATTTTCCCTGGAAGTTGAGGATGACGTCGCGCCAGTCGCCCGTGAGGCCGCGGACCGCGATGCCCTTGGTGATGCCGAGGGTGCTTGACAGCGCGTAGGTGCCGTTCGAGACGACGACGACGTTGCCTGCCGCGGCGATGGCGATGCCGTTGGCCAGCGTCGTCGCGGTCGCCCACGACGTGCCGTCGGCCGATGCGCTACCCGTAGTCGTGACATGGATGATTTTGCCGAAAACGGCCGTCACGGAGCGCGGCTTGTCGATGGGCAGGTGTAGTTCGCTGTCGTACGCCAGCGAGTCTGGCACGTCGCCGATCCAGCGGAAGAAGGCGTAGCCGGCGTCGGGTGTCGCCGTCAGCGTGGCGGTCATGCCATGCGACACACGTGTGGCGGTGGGAGCGGCGGAACCGTTGCCGGCTGAGGCCGCCGTGACGGCGTGGGTGATGTTCGTCCAGAGCCAGACGAGTTCCGCCTGACCTGCGTGTGTATAAGAATAGTTGGTGCTTACGCCGTTGGTGAGGACGTAGCGGGTGCCGTTCGTGACGGCATAGACGATATATCCGGCGGGAATGCCGGCGCTGGTGGCCGCCGGATCGGGCGCGACGACGGAACAATTGAAGTTGGTGCCGTCTTCGAGCCCCGTATGCACGCCGTAGGCAGGGTCGGCCGTTCCGAGTTCGAGGGGCGAACCCGAAATCGTAAGCCAGTGAGGGAACCCGAGCCCGTCGTCGTATCGGAAGAGCGACATGAAGCCATCATCCACGGGATAGGTGTAGTCGGCGCCGTTGACGCTGCTCGCGCCGCCTTGCAGTCCCGCCTGCCACGCCGCGTTCACCACGCCTGGCATGATGGCCAAGGCGAGCGCGGCAAGGATGCAGGCGGCACCGCACAGGCTGGTGTATAAATTGCGGGAAGGATTACCGGGCATGGTTTTCATGGCATTGCACTTCCTGTCGCGGGCCATTGAGATAGCCAC
>CAYRPP010000108.1:0-6323 GCA_964426115.1 uncultured Lentisphaerales bacterium
GCGAGGGTACTGCGGGGTTTGCCCGTGGGAGAGTAGCACGCCGCCGGAAATTTATTTAGAGGGTCGTACGGACCGCATCGCGGTTCGTACGACCCTCTTTTTTTGTCAAAATGTCTTCAAATTTTCAAGATCCGAGTTGCGTGCAGGCAGGTAGGGCGAGGCGTCCCTGCCGAGCCGGGTATCAGTTTCCGAACTGCGTGCAGGCAGGTAGGGCGAGGCATCCCTGCCGCGCCGGGTGCGGGGGCGAGTGCATTTTTCGTTCTGCGGCTCGCTGGGGACAGCTCGCCCTACCTGTTCGCATGTGGGTATGGCGCGTGAATATCCGTTCTGCGGCTCGCTGGGGACAGCTCGCCCTACCTGTCCGCATGTGGGTATGGCGTGTGAATTTACGCCCTTGCGGCGCGCCGGGGACAGCTTGACAGCTTCCGCGCATGCCTTGTAAGCTGCCTCATGATTGTGCGCCCGCCATCCGAAGGCGGCCAGCAGCCGCCGGAACAAGGAGTTCGGTCTCCCTTAGGCTCTGTGCTTCCAGAACGCAAGCGGTTGCCGCACGAGGTGCCTTCCTGGGTTGGTCCGGGGGCACGCCACTTCATTACCATCTGCACCCTTAATCGCCTCGACGCCCCCTTCGCCCCTCCGTCTGTCGCGCAGGTTTTGTTGGACAACCTGCTGGTTTACCAGCAGATGGGCCGATGGTATCTCTGGCTGGCCGTGATCATGCCCGACCATCTTCATTTCATCGCGACCTTCAACATGGATTACGGCATTGTACAAAGCGTTTCCGGCTGGAAGAGATACCAAACCCGAACGCTCAAGATTGCCATGCAAAGCGGCTTTTTCGAGCACCGCCTGCGCGACGAGGACGCGTTCCTTGAAAAGATGGCGTACGTCCGGGAGAATCCCGTGCGCAAGAGACTGGTCACCCACGCCGCCGATTGGCCGTATATCTTCGACCCCGCTCGAACGTCCTGATCAATTGCCCATGCAGCACACGGAACCGGTGTAGTTGTTCAGCCAGGGCGAGCTGTCCCCAGCGAGCCGGTTATCATTTCTGAGCTGTGTGCAGGCAGGTAGAGCGAGCCGTCCTCGGCGAGCCGCGCGCTGGAGCGCGTGAATATCCGTTCTGCGGCTCGCTGGGGACAGCTCGCCCTACCTGTCCGCATGTGGGTATGGCGTGTGAATTTACGCCCTTGCGGCGCGCCGGGGACAGCTCGCCTACCGTGCGGATGCATTCCGGAAATAATCGATGGTCTGCCGCAGCCCCTCCTTGAGGGGCACTTTCGGTTCCCAGCCGAGCAGCTCGCGCGCCAGCGCGATGTCGGGCTTGCGGCGGCGCGGATCGTCCTTCGGCAGGGGCTCGAAGACCATCTTGCTGGCGCTCCCGGGCAGGAAGGCGAGTACCTGCTCCGCCAGTTGCCGGATCGTGTATTCCTCGGGATTGCCCGTATTGATCACCGGCACCAGCAGCGCGTGGCGGCGGCAGAAGTCGTCAACCGCGCGCCTTCCGGCCCGCATCAGGCCGCGGATGGCGGCGACCAGGTCGTCCACATACTGGAAGCTGCGCGTCTGGCTGCCGTCGCCGTAGATCGTGATCGGCTTGCCCTGCAGCGCCTGCATGACGAAGTTGCTGATCACACGGCCGTCCTGCGGATGCATGTTGGGTCCGTAGGTGTTGAAGATGCGCACCATGCGCACGTCGACCCCGTACTCGCGGCGGTAGTCGACGGCCAGCGTCTCGGCGGCGCGCTTGCCCTCGTCGTAGCAACTCCGTGTGCCGACGCAGTTGACGTTTCCCCAGTAGCTCTCGCGCTGGGGATGCTCCAGCGGGTCGCCGTAGATTTCCGACGTGGAGGTGTGCAGCACGCGCGCCTTGGTCTTGAGCGCCAGCTCCAGCACGTTGAGCATGCCGACGAAGGAGGTCTTGATGGTCTCGACCGGATTGCGCTGGTAGTGGATCGGCGAGGCGGGGCAGGCCAGGTTGTAGATCTCGTCGAACTGGCCCCAGAAGGGCTGCGTGACGTCGTGCAGGATGAAGGTGAAGCGGCGGTTGTCGATCAGGTCGTAGATGTTGGCCTTTGTGCCGGTGAAGAGGTTGTCGAGCACCGTGACCTCGCAGCCCTCGGCCAGCAGCTGCCGAGCCAGGTGCGATCCGATGAATCCCGCGCCGCCGGTGATCAGTGCCTTGCAGACCATTTTGCCGTTCCTATTCCGCTGGTATTTTCCGCAGCATCTGGCGTCCGCCGGGATGGCCCTGCTGCCAGGCCTTCTGCGCCCACTCGCGTGCGAGGTCCAGGTTGGTCTCCACGCCCTCGCCGAAGGCGTAGCAGTGCGCGAGCCATATCTGTCCGGCGGCCCAACCCTGTTCGGCGGCCTGGCGGAAGTGGCCGACAGCCGCTGCGCGGTCCTGGGCAGTGCCGCGACCTTCATAGAAGCAGTAGCCCAGCAGGATTTGCGCGGGCAGCACCTGCTGTCCGGCCGCGGCCTTCAACCATGGCAGCGCCGCGGCGGGGTCGGCCGGCGTCCCGCCCAATCCCGCGTAGGTGCAGAGCCCCAGGAGGTACTGGGCCTGGGGATATCCTTGTTCGGCCGCGCGTCGGATCCAGTCGATGCCGCGCGCGGTGTCGCGTTCGACGCCCTGACCCTGCAGCAGCGCCAGGCCCCACCAGGTCTGCGCCTCGGGAAGTCCCTGTCCGGCCGCCTGGCCGAACCAGTGTGCGGCCCGACGCGGATTGCGCTTGACGCCGCTCCCGCTCCGCAGGGCGCGGCCCAGGGCGAGCTGCGCCACGGCGTCGCCCTGCGCGGCGGCCCTGGCATACCAGACGACGGCGGACTTTGGGTCGCGGGCGATTCCCTCGCCGGCTTCGAGACAACGAGCCATGCGAGTCTGCGCCTTGGCATCACCGGCCTCGGCGGCGCAAGCCAGCCAGTCGAGCGCCTCGGAGTCGCCGCCGGCCATCATTTGGATCGCGAGGGCGAGCTGCGCGGTGGCATCGCCCATCGCGGCCGCGCGCCGCGCCGCGGCGAACCCCTTCGCGGCATCGGCGGCCACGCCGACACCCCGCGAAAGGCACAGCGCAAAGAGGCCCAGTCCGCCGGGATGACCTTGTGCCGCCGCCTTGTCCATCCAGCCGAAGCCCGCCGCGGGATCGCGGGTGAGGCCGTCGCCGCGCAACAGCGCGCCGCCAAGCCAGGCGGCGGCCGGCGCGTAGCCCTGTTCCGCCGCCCGCCGGCAGGCCTGCGCCGCCTGCGCCGCGTCCTTTTCGGTGCCGTCGCCCTGCGCCAGCGAGGCGCCCAGCCTGAAGAGCGCCGGCGCGTAGCCCATCTCCGCCGCCTGCCGGTCGCGCGCGAGGGCGCCGGCCGCGTCGCCTTTCTGACGGGCATGGCGGCTCAGCAGGCCGAGCAGCACCGGGTGCGGCGCTGCGGACGCGGCGCGCTTGCGCGTCGCGCGCGACAACGCGGGCGGTGTCCCGGAAATCTCGAAAATGATTTCGTGCGCGGGCCTGTGGCCCGACCAGCCTTCGGCTTCATCGCTGCCGGCCAGACGCCACCAGCAATCCCACGCCCCGGTGTCCCATCCGGCCAGTGAGATCAGGATCCCCTGCTCCTCCAGCCAGAAGGGCCGCCCGTGGGTCTCCTGCGCGAGCTGGTTGACCGCCGCGGCCCAGTCGGCGAGGCGCTGGCGCGCGCCGCCGACCTCGCGCGCGAGGCGCCAGACGAGCACCTGGCCGTCGCCGCCGCGCAGCTTGACCGGCACTGTCCGTTGACAGATGTTCGCGAACCAGCGCGACAGGGGCAGATCCTCCGGCAGTTGCTCCGCTACGATCCACCCCTCGGCCTGTTCGAAGGCGAAGCGCGGCGCGTCGCGCGCCAGCGACGCAAGGAGCGTCCCGGCCTGTTCCGCGGGCACGCCGGCCACGAAGGCGACGCTGTAGACACGTTGCGGGGCGCCGCCGGGGAAGACGATGCCGCGCGTGGCCAGCGCAAGCAGCTCGGGCCGGGCTTCCGCCACAAGGCGCCCATCCGCCAGGACCGGGACACGCAGTCCGCGCAGGTGCCAGTTGGTCAAGGAGAGGTTGCGGAAATGGATCTCGAAGCGCAGCTCGACACCGCGGCCGACACCGGCCGGATTCGCGGCGAAGCGCCGCGCACGCGTGCGCTGCAGTGCCTGCCAGGGCGGCTCGTCGGAACCGAAGGTTCCCAGGTGCAGCAGTCCGTCGGATGCATCCGGTCCGCGCCCGACGGTATCCAGCGGGCCGGCGGTGGCGGCGGCGCCGGGGCGCGCGCCGGGCATGTCGGCGCGCTCGCGGCGGCTGAAGAGCGTCAGGGCATTGGTCTGGTTCCAGGCGGCCGAAGATCCCGGCGGCAGACCTACCCAGCGGATCTCGACGCCCTGCACCGACCAGTGCAGCGGCAGCGTAGCCAGCGCGGGCAGGTTGTCCTGCTCGTCCGGGATGCCGTCGCCGTCGCTGTCCGCCGTTGCCGGTGCGTCCGCCCGCAGCGGTGACCGCCAGGCCAGCAGGGCGATGAGCGCCGCTATAAGCGCCTGATGCCGTCTGATTCCCGATGTCATGCCGTCCTCGATAAAATAATTGTGCATTCTACCCGTTCCCGCGGCATAAGGGAAATGCAAAACCAATCGAGGCATGGCCGATCGCGTCGTTGTGGAGCTGATCGAAAATCCCGCCGGCCAACGGCCGACGGGAAAGCGTTCAATATTAATGGGACAGGAGAAAAATGCCACGGTGCGGGACGCGAGCGCAAGACCTCATGCCGGGCCGCCCTTCGCCGGCTCGCCGTCGATCTCGACCGTCGCCTTGGCGCGCAGACCGTTGACAAACGCGGCCAGGCGCTCGCCGCGGCGCGCATGGCGCAGGAAGTCGCGTATGCTCTCGCGGGCCTCCTCGAACTCAGCGGGCCGCGACGCCTCGTGGTCGGTCTTGTAGATCAGGTGGTAGCCGAAGGAAGTCTCGACGATGTCGCTCAGCCCCCCCTTCTCGAGCGCGAAGGCGGCGCGGTCGAAGGCCTCAACCATCATGCCGCGCGAGAACCAGCCCAGGCTGCCGCCCTCGCGGCCGCTCGGGCACTCGCTGTGGTCGGACGCCATGTCGGAGAAGTCCGCGCCGTCGAGCACACGCTGGCGGATGGTGCCGAGGCGCTTCCGCGCCTCGGCGCGCGCCTCCGCCGAGTCGCCGGAGGGCTTGATCAGGATGTGCTGGGCGAGCACGCGCTCGGGCCGGGTGTACTCCGCGCGATGGGCCTCGAAATGGGCGCGGATCTCGGCCTCGGTCGGCTCCGGCGCCCCGTCCGTGACCTGGTCGACCAGCTTGTCGACGCGGCGTCCGCGGCGGATCTGATCGCGCAGCGCCGCTTCCGTCAGCTTTTGCTTGCTGAGCAGGGCCTCGAATTTCGCGCGTCCGCCGCTGCGCCCGACCATCTCTTCCAGCCGCTGGCCGACCTCCTCCTCGGAAACGGGCAGGTCGCGGCGGAAGGCCTCGTCGATCAGCAGGCGGGAGCCGATTGCCTGGTCTACGGCGCGCTGCCGCAGGAGCGGAAGCTGCGCCCGCACCTGCTCCTCGGGCATGTGCCGGGAATAGAACTGCACCAGTCGCGAGAGCTCGAAGGCTATGGCTTCCTCCGCGATGGGCTGGCCGTTGACGACGATCCGCTGGGTCTTCGAATTCATCTGCATACTGTACCGAGGCCGCATTGAGGACGCAAGCCGGCCTTCCATTAATGTGCCGATCGTGGTATGATGCTGCAAATCGCACGCCTGGTGCGATGTGTCCGGCCATCCCGGTCGGGCGCACAAGGAGATCACGCAGACATGGCTAAGATCAACTTCGGCGGAACCCAAGAGACCGTCGTGATGCGCAAGGAGTTCTCGCTCGCCAAGGCCCGCAAGATCCTGAAGAAGGAAGTCGTCGCGGTCATCGGATACGGCGTCCAGGGCCCGGCACAGTCTCTGAACATGCGCGACAACGGGATCAACGTCATCATCGGCCAGTCGAAGCAGTTCCCTAAGGACTGGGAGCGCGCCGTCAAGGACGGCTGGGTGCCGGGCAAGACGCTCTTTGAGATCGAGGAGGCCGCCGAGCGCGGCACGATCGTCCAGATGCTCGTCGCCGATGGCGCCATCAAGGCCGTCTGGCCGCGCGTCGCCCCGAAGATGACCGCCGGCAAGGCGCTCTACTTCTCGCACGGCTTTGGCCTGGTCTACAACGACTTCACCGGCGTGAAGCCCCCGAAGAACATCGACGTGCTGCTGGTGGCCCCGAAGGGCTCGGGCACGAGCGTGCGCCGCAACTTCCTCAGCGGCGTCGGCA
>CAYRPP010000109.1:0-6276 GCA_964426115.1 uncultured Lentisphaerales bacterium
GTACCGGCCCCACCGCTCGCCGCAGCGTACCGATGCGGAAGCACCGGTACATGGACGCGAACACGACGAAAAGCGTGGAGCGCAGGGAGAGTCCGGAAGTCAGCAGGCTGGCCGTCATCCAGTTGAACCCGGCGACCATCGCGGCGGTTCCAAGGAACAGCGCCGGCAGTTTCAAAGCGACATATAGCGAAAGGCGCGGCGACCGCCATCCCGCCATGACCGTGCCGTAAAGGGCACAGACCACCCCGATGAAAATGGCCAGCCCCAGCAGGTCGCGCCATCCCAGGCCCCGCGCACGCAGGGCATGCCAGAAGGCTTCGCGGTCGCGCAGCAGGACGACGGGCAGAAAGTTCATCGCGTTGTTCGAGACCAGGAGTAAAAGGCCATACATGCGATGAAGGCAGGTTAAAGGCAAGCTGCGCGGAAGGCAAGTGTATTACAGGCGGCTACTCGGTCAGCTTGAACTCGACCGAGAGCCGGGGGAAGGTGCGGAGGAAACGGGCCGAGAGTCCGTCGACACGCCCCGTGCGCCGGATCGCCGCCAGCACGGAGGCATCGAAGACGGGACTCCCCGACGATTGAATGATGCGCGCGGCGGAGATGCGCCCGCTGCTGTCGAGCGAGAACTCGGCCTCGGCGGGGCGCGAGCCGGCCTCGGAGCGCACCGGCTGATCCCAGGCGCCGTACAACGCGTCGCGGACGATCGCGAAATTCAGCGCCTGCTCGCTGTCCGGCAGCACATCCTTGTCGCCAACGCGCACGCGGTTTCGGAGCCATTTGGCGATCTCCGCGTCGGAGAGCGTCTGGCGGACCGGGGGCGACTTCGGGCCGCGCACCACGCGCTGGCCCTTTTTGATGGGTTTCTTGTCCGGCGGCTTCTTGTCCGGCGGCTTCTTGTCCGGTGGTTTCTTGTCCGGCGGTTTCTTGTCGGGGGGGTTCTTATCCGGCGGCTTCGGTTCGGGGATGCGGTCGGGCTCCGGCGGCAGCGGCGGTGGGAGTTCCGGATCGCGTGGTTTGGGCGGCTCGGGATCGTCGGGCTTCGGAGGCGCCGGATCCTCGGCCTCCTCGGCGGTGTTGACCGCCACGGTAAACTCCATCAGCTCGATCTTCTTGCGCCGGTAGCGGCAGCCCTGCACCAGGGCCGACAGGACCAGCGCTAGGATGATCACCGCGTGGATGACGGTGGCGAAAATCGAGGTGCGGCGGTAGAAGGAGGCAGCCATGCCCGCTCACTCCGGCTCCGTGACCAGCGCCATGCGCGTGACGCGCGCCTTGTGCAGCACCCGCAGCACCTTGACGACCTGGCCGTAGTCGAGCCGTTCGTCGCCGCGCACGAGCACGGCGGTCTGGGGCTCCTTGGCTACGATCACCGCCAGTTCGCCTTCCAGGGCGTCCAGACCGATCCTGCGGTTATTGAGGAAGATTCCGCCCTGCGCGTCGATGGCCAGGGTTTGCGACTTCAGGTGCTCGATGGCGTCGGCCGTGCCGCGCGGCAGCTTGACGTTGATGCCCTGTTCGAGCGTGGGGTAGGAGATGATGAAGGTGATCAGCAGCAGGAAGCTCAGATCCATGAGCGAGGTCATCTGAACCTCGCTCAGGCGGGGCAGGGGCACTCTTTTGCGTTCGCGTCCCATGGCGTCCAACTAGCTGTCTCGTCCCTGGTACTCGCACGAGATGCGCCCGAGCAGTTCGTCGGTGAAGCCGTCCAGCTCGATCGACAGGCCGCGCACGCGGCCGAGCAGCGCATTGTAGCCGATGCTCGACGGGATGGCGACCAGCAGGCCGACCACCGTCGTCAGCATGGCCGAGGAGATGCCGGGCGCCACGTCCGTCAGCATGGCCGACCCCTTGCCGCTCATCGCCTGGAACGCGTCGAGCAGTCCCCAGACGGTGCCGAGCAGGCCGATCAACGGCGCGGCCGTGGCGCCGGTGGCGAGCAGGTTCATGCCGCGCTCGATGCGCACGAGCTGCTCGGCCAGCGACTGCTCGGTGGCCCCTTTGACGAGCGAGAGATCCCGCGCGGTGAGGGCGCGTCCGGCGATCCCTTCACGCCGCCCGAGCACCGCGTCGCGGACCTCCGGGCTGAAGATGCGGGTGAGCTTCTCGCAGGCCGACTGGTAGACCAGCGCGATGGGGTTGTCGCTGCGGCGCTGCTGGAGGAAGATCTCCAGCGACTCACGCGTGTTGTCGAAGACCTTGCGGAAACGCCGGGCGATCAGGTGCATGGAGTGCAGCTCCTGCCACTTGCCGACCATGATGCTCCAGACGATGACTGACATCACGATCTGCAGCAGCACGATCGCCCGTCCCATCAGGTTGGATTGGATATAGGCCGTCCAGAGGCTGGCCATAGGGAGGCCGGGCAAGGCAATCCATGGATTCATGGTTAGAGCATGCGGTAAAAGCCGTCGTATGTCAATTCGATCCAGGTTCAGGCACGCGCTTGCACGGCGCAGGCGGGGCCTGCTAGAATGACCGCGTGCAATGGGCGACCTGACGATCCAGTGGATATTGAACGGCTGCGGCATGGAGGCCGGATCCATCACCGGCGGTCCGGTCCGCTTCCATGAGATCTCGCGCCGCTGGGCGGCCCGCGGCGAGGTCGTCCAGCGGCTCATGACGACCGCCGGCGGCGTGGGCATGCTGCGCCGCATGGGCTGCGAACTGCCGCTGACGCGCGTGCCGGCGGCGCTGTTCGCCGGCCGCGAGTGGTTCCGCATGCAGCGTTTCTGGTCCTACTGCCTCTCGGCCCTTGGCGGTTGGCACGCGGCGCGCCGCCTTGCGCCCTGCGGGGCGGTCATTACCGTCAGCGACTACTTCTGCGACATTGTGCCCGCCTGCCGCCTGCAGCGCCTGCAACCCGGCTGCCGCTGGATCGCCTGGATCCACCACCGCGAGCTGCCGCCGGACCGGCGCCCTGGCAACAGGATCGTCAATACCGTCACATGGCGCCTGCAGGAATGGAGCCTGCGCCGCATCGCGGCGCGGGCCGCTGCCGCCTGGCTCTACGACACCGAGGCCGGCGACCAGGTGCGCGAAAGGCTGCTTGAACTGGGCATGCCGGCTTCGCGGATTCGGAGGATGCGCTGCGGCGTCAACCTCGGCGACATCCGCCGGGCGCCGCAAGTCGCCAAGGATGTCGACGCGGTCATGATCGGCGTGCGGCCCAACAAGGGATTGCACGACATCCTGCCGGTCTGGGATGAGCTGCAGCGGCTGCGACCAGGCACGACCCTGCGCCTGATGGGGGGCATGAGCGGCGAGGGCCCGCTGCTGGAGGAGATCGCCCGGCGCGGCTGGCAGCGGCAGATCGAGGTCTTCAGACCCCCGCAAGGTTTCCTGCCCCGGGACGAGTACTACGCGATGATCAAGCGCGCCCGGGTGCTCTTCGCCCCGAGCCACGAGGAGGGGTGGGGCATGGCCGTGGCCGAGGCCATGGCGGCCGGCGTGCCGGTCGTGGCCTACGATCTGCCCGTCTACCGGCGCATCTATGGCGAGGCGTTCGAGGCGGTGCCGTGCTTCGAAAAGGCGCTTTTCGCGCGCGCGCTGCAGGGCCTGCTGGACGATCCGGGGCGCGCCGGGCGCCTCCGCGAAGCCGGCTTGCGCAGGGCGTCGGCGCTCGACTGGGACACGCTGGCCGTCGAGGACTGGGAGGATCTGTGCCACGGCGGCGCAGGCCGCGCCCCATGATGCCTTTCGTGGCCCGCTCAGGTCGCGGCGCGCTGCCGCAGCACCTCGTACATGACCAGCGCTCCGGCGACGCCGGCGTTCAGCGAGGCGACCTGTCCGCGCATAGGCAGCCGCGCGACGAAGTCGCACTGCTCGCGCACCAGGCGTCCGAGGCCGCGGCCCTCGTTGCCGACCACGAGGCCGCAGCGTCCCTTGAAGTCGATGGCCGTGTAGTCCCGCGCCGCGTCGCCGGCGTCCAGCCCGGTGATCCAGCAGCCGCACTCCTTTAGCTCGCCGATGGCGCGCGACAGGTTGACCACGCGCGCGACGCGCACGTGCTCCGAGGCGCCCGCCGAGGCGCGTGCGACGGCCGCCGTGACGCCCGCTGCGCGGTCGGCCGGCAGGATCACGCCGGCCACGCCCGCGGCATCGGCCGTGCGCAGCAGCGAGCCGACGTTCTGGGGGTCCTCGATGTGGTCGAGTAGCAGCACCAGCGCGGCCGCATCGTCACGCACACCCTGAAGAATCTGGCTGAAGTCCCCGTAGGGGTAGCCACCGGTCAGCAGCGCGACGCCCTGGTGGTTGCCGCCGTCGGAAAGCTCCGCCAGCGCCTCCCGCGGCACCTCCAGGATGGCGGCGCCCGCGCGTTGGGCGGCGCCGATAATCTCCGCCAGCTCGCCGTCCGCGCGCTCCCGCGCACCGCCCGCCACCCGCAGCTCGCGAATCAGGCGGCGTCCGGCGCGCAGCACCTCGGCCACCGGACGGCGTCCGTAGATCCAACCGTCCGTCTCCGCGCGTCCGGCGCCATGGGCGGGCTTGCGGTGGTTGCGCGGCATCAATCGATCACCCATACCTGTTCTTCCTGATCCTCGCCGCCGCGCTCGGGACGCCACTTCGGACGTCCGCCGAAGAGCGCCGTGCCGATGCGGATCCATGTGGCGCCCTCCTCGATGGCCACCTCGAAGTCGCCGCTCATGCCCATCGAGAGGCGCGGCAGCGCGATGCCGAATTCCCGCTCCCAGCGGTCGCGGCACTCCCGCACGCACGCGAAGACCGGCCGCGTCGTCTCCGGATCGGGCGTGGCCGGCGCCATGGTCATCAGGCCCTCGAGCGTCACGTTGCGCATCTCCATCGCGCGCGCGATGACCGCCGGCGCCTCCTCGGGCCGCAGTCCGAACTTGCTCGACTCGCCGGAGGCGTTGATCTCCAGCAGAACCGAGGGACGCGCGCCAAGCGTTCCGGCGACGCCGTCGATCTGTTCGAGGAGCCGCAGCGAGTCGACCGCCTGTATGCAGCCGAAGAGCTCCAGCGCGGTGCGCGTCTTGTTGCGCTGGAGGTGGCCGATGAGGTGCCATTCCGGGCCCCCGATGCACTGGGGTATCTTGGCGGCCGCCTCCTGGACGCGGTTTTCGCCCATGATGCGCACGCCGGCCTCCCACGCCTCGCGCACGGCATCCGGGCCGAAAGTCTTGGTCACCGCAATCAGCTCGACCGACGACGTCTGCCGCCCTGCGCGGCGGCAGGCTTCCGCCATCCGCGCGCGAAGAGCCGCCAGACGCCCGGCAAAGTTCGTCGTTTCCGCATCCATGGCACGCATCCTTCTGGCACCGCCAGACCGTTGACAAAATACCGGATAAGCATGCAAAAGGTCAATATCCCGATATCCGAGTCGATTGCGCTGTGACCGTCGAGCGAGGGGTGCGTGTGGGCGGCGCGAGTTGACGCGCGTGTCAAGCGCGCGGAATTGAATGAAACGAGGCCCCCGCGGAAAGGCGGCGCGCTTCAAGTTGTCCGTGAAGCGGTATTGTGTGCCGTTGACGGGCGCGCTGGAACGTACCGCGCGTGTGCGCGGTCGTTCGGCATGCAAGCGAGGAAACCGGCGCCGCCGGCCACGTTGCCATCGTCCACGCCCCAGAACACCTTCAGCCGCGCCTGCACCCGCTCGCTGGCGGTCCGTCCCTTGTAGAGGCGCTCGAAGGTGCGCGTGGCGCGCGGGATCGGCGGGAAGCGGCGCAGATCCAGCGACTGTTTCACGCGTACCGTCAGGCCGTAGCCCTTGGCGTGGCGGCCAAGGTCCGGGACGGCCTCGCCGAGGCGGACGACCATCGTGTCGAAGATGCCCGTGAGCATCGTGAAGTAGGCGAATCGTCCAGACGGTTCCAGGGAAAGAGCGGGTCGGTCTCGCATAGGTTCATGCCCGCCATTATGCATCGCAACATATCCCCGCGGCAAGCCTCGTGGCGTGAAAAGTGGTCGAAATTCGTCCGTTTTTTCCTCCCCGGAAAAAACATATGCTCGTTTCCTGAGGATTCACGCAGCTCGCTGGGGGATCGCGCTTTCCCTCGCACTCGCCTCGCGCATGCCTGGCGCGCTTCGCGCGCTCAGCGCAATCGGCTCCGCGCGCGCAATCTTGCGCTCGACAGGGTGCTGGCGGTTGCCTATCCTATGGGGCGCACATGGAACGGATCAACGAGACCCTGAACCAGCGGAATCCGCAGTTCGACAACCACCTGAGGCCGACCCGCTTCGAGGAGTTCGCCGGTCAGAGGAAAGTGACCGACCGCCTCATGCTGGCCGTCGAGGCGGCGCGGCAGCGCCAGGAGTCCC
>CAYRPP010000110.1:0-6270 GCA_964426115.1 uncultured Lentisphaerales bacterium
CGAAGAGCGGCGGCCGGAAGCCGGCCTCGCGCACCAGCTCGAAGGTGCGGCGCGCTTCGGGCGAGCCGTCGTAGCTGCCGAAGTAGTGGTTGATGCCGTGAGCGCGCTGGTTGCGGAAGATCTTCATCAGGCGCGCCTCGGCCGCGGCCTGGGTGTCGAAGCCGCGCAACTGCTGCTGGAGCGAGCCGAGACGGTACATGGTGGCGAAGAAGGTCTTCCCGGGATCGTAGTACGTGCGCGGCTCGGGCAGCGCGAAGGGCAGCACGCGCAGCCGGACGGTGTAGCTGCCCGCCGCCTGGCCGTCCGCGACCAGATCGAGCCGCCCGGTATAGACGCCGGGCTTGGCTTCCTGAGGCACCTTGACCGTCAGCCAGAACTGCTGCGTCCGGCCGGCGGTCAGCGGCAGGGGCTGGAGCGTCTCGGCGTCGGCACAGGGTTCCTTGAGATAGTCGAACCAGATGTCTTGCTGCAGGCTGGGCCGCGGCGGATAGGTGTAGCTGATCCAGACCTGCTCGGGGCCCCCGGGGTAGTCGACCCGCAGGTACTGTTCGCGGGCCTCGAGATCGACCGTGACGAGGCTGTCGTCCTTCAGCAGCAGTTCCGGCACCAGCTCGCGCTTCGAGCTGTCGGCGAAGTAGCTGGTCCAGGCGGTGCCGCATTGCCACCAGCACTTGACGATCCGCAGGTCGAGGTTCTCCGCAGGGATGGCGCCCTCCCGGCCCTTGAGCGGCGTGGGACGGATCTCGAACTTGGCGATATCGCGCAGGGGCGCCAGCACGAAGGAGGCCGGCTCGTACTCGTCTTGCGCGGCCACCAGCGAAAGCAGCGGCGCGGTGTCGCCGTCGGACGGCAGCGTGTCGGGCGTGCGGCGCAGGGCGCTCAGAGGTTCGACGGCATAGCCGACGTAGGGGGCCTGCCGCCAGGGGCTGCCTTCGGTCAGGGCGGCGAGGTCGCGGGCAAGCTGTTCGGCGCAGGCGATGGCCTGCCGGAGCGCCTCGCGCGCCTCGGGTGTGGCCCGGTCCGGCTGCCGCAGCGCGGCCGCGCGCGTCTGCAGCGCGGCCGCCAGGCCGGCCCAGTGCGGGTGGTCGGAGGCCTGACGCAAAGACTGCGCGCGGCGTTCCAGTTCCGCCGGAGCCGGGCATGCAGCCGGCGCAACGATCGGCTGGGCGCGCAGGGATCCGGCCAGCAAACCCAGCGCCAGCAGGGTTTTCCAGTCATGTGTGGTCGTCATGCGATTTCCTCCTGTTTGAATTATCCGGTTGCTACCGGCGGGGTTGCCGACGGCGCCTCAGGGTTCGACCGCAACGGTCTGGCCGCCCTGTCTTGCCGAACGGTGGGCCGCGGCGCAGAGGCGCACGTTGCGCAGACCGTCCTCGCCGGTCAGCGGGCGCCCCGCGAGGATCGAGGCGGCATGCTCCCGGATGACCGCCTGGTAGATGTTGACCGGTTTGGAAATGGTGAAGCTGCGCCGACGGTTGAAGGTGTCCAGTTCGAGCCGCAGGGCGATCGGCTCGTCGGGATGGCCAGAGAACTGGAAGAGGGTGCCGTAGCCGCGCAGCACGCCCCGGGCGCCAAAGATCTCGTAGCCCAGGCCGCTGAGCGTCCCGCCCGTGCCGCCGCGCGGCTCGCAGAAGGAGACCCGGACGGAGACGGTGATGCCGCTGTCAAGGTCGCACTGGATCAGGGCGCCGTCCTCGACCGCGATGGCCATGCGCTTCGGGTAGTAGACCGCGCGTACGGCCCGGATACGCGCCGCCAGCAGCGCCTCGATCATGTAGAAGCAGTGGCTGCCGACGTCGCCGACCGGCCCGCCCATCTCGTCGCGCCGGCTGCAGCGCCAGGAGGCCGCCTCCGCCGGCGCGAAGCCATAGGCGAACTGCATGTGGAAGCAGGCGTCGTTGACCTTGCCGAGGGCGCCGGCCGCCAGCAGCGCGCGCGCCCTGGCGTTGAGAACGTTGTGGATCATCATGTGGTCGACGGCCAGGCTTAGGCCGAGCTGCCGCGCGCGGCGCACGAGCGCCTGCGCCTCGCTGACGGTCGTCGCCAGCGGCTTCTCGACGAGCACCGGCTTGCCGGCGTCGAGCGCCTGGAGGGCCAGCGGGGCGTGCGTGCGGTTGTTGGTCGCCACGACCACGGCGTCGATGTGCGGGTCGGCCAGCAGGGCCTGCGCATCGGGATACCACTTGAGGCCCAGCGCGTGCGCAGCGCGGCGGCGATCCGGGTTGACGTCCGTGACCCCGGCCAGCACGGCCGTAGGCAGCGGAGGGACGCGCGCAGCGTCGCAGCCGAAGCCCTCACGCGCCAGGCGGTTCTCGGCGATGCCGCCGAATCCGATCATGCCGTAGCGTACCGGCCGCATGCCGCGGCAGACGTGGGCGGCGACGCGATTCATCTTGCTCATGCGATCCTCTCTTCCTCGTGCATGGCTTTTCGGCTCCAAGTCACGGCGATCCTGTGAGGCCTCCGGCCAGGTACTCGGAGCGCAGGCGGGAGACGATGTAGCGGATGTCGCGCCACTGCGCCAGGTAGTCCTGCGCCAGCGACTCGACCTCGGCGTCCGGCATGCCGACCGTGGCGCGGGCGGCCGCGGCATCGAGCCTGTCCTCGATGGGACGGAGGCGCTGCTCGTAGAACGCCGGATCGCCGAGGGCCTCGTCCTGCCAGAAGTCGAAGACGCCGCCCTGCACGCACCCGGCGATGGGCGCGTTAGCGGACTTCTCGGCCTTGTAGGCATTGACCGCCTTGAAGATCTGGGCGCGCAGGATTTTAACGCGGTCGGCCCGTGTGAACTCAAAGGTGAGCTGGCCCCAGGTGCTGCGCCCGTGGATCGATTCGGTGCCGTTCCAGGCGGAGGCCACGGGTCCCCAGAAGACGCTCTCGAAATCCCAGACACTCTTGTCCGTCGGAACGAGCGTTGCGAAGTTGTCCCAGGAGAATGCCACGTAGTTCATCACGCAGTCGTCCGTGAAGCAGGTCTCGCTGCGGAATTTCGTCGGGTTGCCGTCGTCGACACGGCGGTGGCCGGAACCGCTGTAGGCGGTGTGGTAGCAGCCGGCCAGCGCATCCTTCCTGGGATAGCAGAGAAAACAGGTATAGGGCTGTCCCTCGCCGGGCGCGAGGTAGCACTCGTAGCTGCCGGCATCGAGCGCGCCGGCCTCGAACGACCTGGCGCGGGGGTCGTAGAAGGTGAAGAGGAAGTGGAGGCCCCATTCGTCGGCCGCGATCTGGAGGGTCGTCGGGTGCTGGGCATGGCCTCCCTGAGCGGCGCTGCCGCGGTCGCCCGTGGCGACGTCGGTCGTCATGAAGGAGAGGTCCGCACCGCCGTACTTGCGGGTGAAGGCCTGCTCCTCGGGGTGGAAGGGCAGGTTGGCCCAGTCGCCGGCGCCGGCAATCGGGCGGGAGGAGAACTTGACGGTGTAGCGCTGCTTCGGCAGGTCGGGCTTGAGGGTGCCGCGGTACTGCGCGAAGCCGCGCGCGAGGTTCTCGTTGCGCGAGGCGAGGGCCGCCGCCCCCACGCGGTCGAGGCGCTTCAGCCGCTCGGCCTTCGAAAGGTCGCCCGCGAGTTCGCTGTCGGCCGCGGCGATGGCCTTGGCGATCGCGTCGGCGCTGCCGCCGAGCGCGAGTGTCTTCGCGGCCAGGCCGAGTTCGAAGAGCTCCTCCGGCTTGAGCTTGTCGTTTGCGAGCCCGGCCTTGGCGGCCTCGACGGCGGCGCGCATCTGCCCGTCGCCGGCATAGGCGACCATGGCGTATTGCGCGGGCCCGAACTCCGGCTGGGCGCCGGCGATACGGACGCTCTTCAGGTAGGCCTCCCACACGCGGATGGTCACCTTGCAGTCGAAGAAGAAGGCTGGCGTGAAAACATCGTAGACGTTATGTTCCGTGCCGCGCACAAGCATGCCCTTCAGGACATTGCAGACTTCGTTGGTCTCGCGCGCGGTCTTTCCAAGCATGGCCGGGTAGTACTTGTCGGCCGCGGCGGCGTCGCGGCAGAAGAGCCACGCCCAGGCGGCGCGGCGCGAGGCGATCGGCTCGTTCTCGTCGGCGAGGATCTCCTTGGCGAGCTTCGAGGCGCGGGGCGCGTCGTCGATCAGGCCGCCCGAGAGGAGGGCGAACGCGGACGCCTTGCGGCCCTTGGAGAGGCAGAAGGCAAAGGCCTCCTCGTAGCGGTAGAAGGTCTTGTAGATGGAGATGGCCTCGTCGTCGAGCCGCCCGCGGATCAGCGCCTTGAGACCGTCGTTGCCGGGGGGATTCTCCCGCACCGACGCCAGGAGGCCGAGGGCGCCCTGCAGGTCGTTCTGCCGCGTGTACAGATCCGCGCGCCTGGCCACGGCGCCGATCCAGTCGTTCACCGGGATCTTCGAGGGGTCGAGCGCCACGAACGGGGCGTAGAGGGCGTCGGCGGCCTTGTAGTCGCCCTGTTCCGTGAGCGAGGCGGCGAGGTACGAGGCGGCCTCGATGCGCCAGACGTAAGGGATGCCTTCCATGGCCAGCAGTTTCTCGGCCGTCGGTTTGCAGAGCTCCAGGTCGCGGCTGCGGGCGGCGGTCTGGATGACGTGGTAGGCCACCTCGGCCACGACGTTGCGGTTGGAGACGTTGCCCTCGTGCGCCGCTATGAACGCGAGCGCCGGTGGCACCTGCTTGAGGACGTCGTCGTCATAGGAGTGCACGCTGTAGTTGCGGAGTTTGCCGATCAGTTCGCGCGACTCCTCGGCCAGCGTCCGGGGCTTGGCGGGCGTTTCGGCGGACGGCGTGGTCGCCTCGGCGGCCCAGGAACGGGTCGCGCAGCCGACGGCCGTGGCGATGGCCAGCATGGCCAGGCAATGGATGATGCTGTTCTTCATTTCGTCACCTGCTTTCCAAGGATATCCCTGAGGGCGAGGATGTGCCGGACCATTTCACCCCGCGCGGTATTGAGGTCGTCGGCGTCCCGCTTAAACGAGGCTAGGTACTGGAGGGCCTTGTTCCCCGCGTAGCGCGCATCGATCAAGGACGACTTCGCAGCCTGGCGGGCGAGCGTGACCATGGCCGTAGCGTAGCGGATGTCGTCGACGCCTTCGCGGAAGCCTTCCCACTGGAGGGTGTCGAGCACGCCGTCGTAGATGCCGTAGGCGAAGACCATCGGGCGGTAGCCCGTGGCGTCGTCGTTGTACGGGCCGTAGTGGTGCGCGTAGTTGCAGAGGGCGGAGTAGCCCGCGAGATAGGCGGCCAGGCCGTTCTGGCGGCGGTTGTACTCGGGATTCTCGACCCCCACATGCATCGCGGCGTACCAGGCGACGTGCGGGCTGGAGCCGAATTGGTTCCAGAGCGCGGTGGTGGAGCCGTCCTCGGGCGCCTTGGCCACGTTGTGCCAGTCGTAGATGTAGCCGGCCTTGCGGAAGACCTGATCCTTGCCGGCGAGGATGAACTTGAAGCCCGCCTCCTGGTTGGTCTTGAAGATATGGCGCTTGGCCGCGACCCAGCGCGGCGACGGCTCGTCGCCGTAGCCGATGTAGACGTTGTGGTGGCCGAGGAGGCGGTCGACGGCCTCGGCGTTGCGCCGGGCTCCGGCCGCGGTGTCGGCCGCGCCGACGCCGCCCACGGCCACGTCGGTGCGCAGCCCGGCCTCCTTCATCAGGCGCCAGCAGGTAAAGGTCTCGGCCTGCAGGCCCCAGCGGAGCCAGTTGATGTCCTGGTTGTGGGCGACCAGGTTCTCCATCGTGGCCTTGAACTGCCGCTTGGCGAGTTCGACGTCGCCGCCGTTCTGCGCCATGATCATGGCGAAGCAGTTGTAGGTGTAGGAGCTGACGAAGAAGTCCAGGGTGTCGTCGAAGTAGCACTTCGGCCTGGGCAGCGCGAAGTCGAGGACGCGGATCGCGACGGGGATCTCGCCGTGGCTGCCGACCCTGACCGCGCCCATGTAGAGGCCCGCAGGCGTGGCGGGGCGTACCCGGACGGTGAGGAAGAAGTTTTTGAAGGCCCCCTTCGGGAGGTTGACGGGCTGCAGCGTGGCCGCGTCGCGGAACTCGGGGCGCATCGGCTGGAACGCCGGAATGGAGCGGTGGAAGTCCCAGAAGACGCGGTTCATCTCGCGGGGCGGGTTGATCCACTGCTCGCCCGTTTTGCCGTCGGCGAACGAAAGGCGCGCGTAGTTCGCCCGCTTCGCCGTGTCGACGCGGATGAGGTCCTCATCGTTGACGAGCAGCTCGGGCACGAGCTTGAAGCCCGTGTCGCCGAAATAGCTGTACCAGGCGTTGCCGTTCTGGTACCAGACCTTGACGAACTTCAGGTCGA
>CAYRPP010000111.1:0-6263 GCA_964426115.1 uncultured Lentisphaerales bacterium
ACGTCTTGCGCGGGTTGCGCGTCTTGCCGCCCTTGGCGAGCTGGCCCCACGGCGAACGCGGGTGCCCGCCGCCCGAGGTGCGTCCCTCGCCGCCACCCATCGGGTGGTCGACCGGATTCATGGCCACGCCGCGAACCGTCGGGCGGATGCCGAGCCAGCGCTTGCGGCCGGCCTTGCCCAGCTTGATGCCGTTCCAGTCGGCATTGCCGACCTGCCCGATGGTCGCCTGGCAGGCCGAACGCACCTGGCGGATCTCGCCGGAGGGCATGCGCAGGCTGGCGAAGGCGCCCTCGCGCGCCATGAGCTGCGCACCGTTGCCCGCCGAACGCACCAGACGCGCGCCGGCGCCGGGGACAAGCTCGATGTTGTGGACCGTCAGGCCCAGCGGAATGCGGGCCAGCGGCAGCGCGTTGCCGACATTGGGCTCGGCATCCGGGCCCGACATCAGCAGGGCGCCGACCGTTAGCCCCGTCGGGGCGATGATGTAGCGCTTCTCGCCGTCGACGTAGTTCAGCAGCGCCAGGTTGGCCGAGCGGTTCGGATCGTACTCGATGCTCGCGACGCGCGCCGGGATGCCGGCCTTGTCGCGGCGGAAGTCGACGATGCGATAGCGCCGCCGCGCCCCGCCGCCCTGATGGCGCATAGTGATGCGGCCGGCGTTGTTGCGCCCGGCACGCTTGCGCTTGGCCTCGGTCAGCCGGGTTTCCGGACGATCCGTGGTCAGCTCGCCGAACGTCTGGGATATGCGGAAGCGCAGCCCCGGCGTGCGTGGTTTGTAACTTTTCAGGCCCATGTGTCTACCTTGCCTCCGCGGCGTCAGATCGCCTCGATGCGCTCGCCCTCGCGCACGGTCACGACGGCCCGCTTCCAGTCCGAACCCTGGGCGACGCGCCGGTTACGCAGCACGCGCTTGCGCCCGCTGCGGTTCTGCGTGTTGACGGCCAGCACGTGGACGCCGAAGGTCCGCTCGACGGCCGCGCGGATCTCGATCTTGTTCGCGCCGGGCGCCACTTCCAACAGGTACTGGTTGCCGGAGGCCAGCCGCGTGCCCTTCTCCGTCACCTGCACGCGCTTGATGATTTCACCGTGCCTCATGCTTCCACCTCCGGCTTCTGCATGCGCGCGGCCAGCATGTCCAGCGCATCGCGCGTGGCCACGACCAGGCGCGCGGCAAGCAGGGAGTATACATCGATCGCCTCGGCCGTGGCAACCTCAACCTTGGGAAGGTTGCGCGCCGAGCGCTCCACCACCACGTCGCGCCGCGCCGTGATCAGCAGCACGCGTCCCTCGCCGGCCCCCAGCCTGCGCAGCAGGGCGGCCATGCCCTTCGTCTTGCCGTCCGGCACATCGAAGGCCTCGATGGCCAAGACCTTCTGCCCGCTGATCTGCCCGCTCAGCGCGCGGCGGAACGCCAGTTGCGCGACCTTGCGGTTGATCTTGGATCCGTAGCCGCGGGGCTTGGGGCCCATGGCCACGCCGCCGCCGCGCCATACCGGCGACTGGCGCAAGCCGGCGCGCGCGCGCCCGGTGCCCTTCTGCTTCCAAGGCTTCTTGTTGCTGCCGGACACCTCGCCCTTGGAGAGCGTCGAGGCCGTGCCGGCGCGGCGCGCGTTGAGCGTCGCCACGACCACGTCCTTGACGGCTTGGTCGCCCCTGTCGAGGACCATCAGTCCGTCGGCGAACTCAACCTCGCCGGCAGCCTCGCCCTTGGCGTTGAAAAGATTGATCTTGCTCATTTCGTCCTCACGCCTTCTTGAGGGCTTTCCTGACGATGACCAACCCGCCCGTCGCCCCGGGGACGGCCCCGCGGACGAGCAGCACGTTGTCCTCCGGGCGGAGTTGAACCACGGCGAGGTTGCGCGTCGTCACCCGCACGGCGCCCATGTGGCCGGGCATCGGTTTGCCCTTGCGGACCCAGCCGGGCAGGTTGCGCTCGCCGATCGAGCCGATGCGGCGCTTCGAGTGGCCGCCGTGCCCGTGGGGGCCGCCGGCCATGCCGAAGCGGCGCACGGCGCCGGCAAAGCCGCGCCCCTTGCAGATGGCCGTGACGTCCACGAGCTTGACGCCCTCGAAGACGCCGACGTTCATCGCGTCGCCGACCTTGACGCTCTCGCCCGCATCGAGCGCGAACTCGCGCAGCTCGCGGCAGGGCGGCACGCCCGCCTTCTCGTAGCGCGCCCGTAGCGCCTTAGTCAGGCGCTGCGGCTTCTGGGGCAGGTAGCCCACCTGCACCGCCGCATAGCCCTCGCGCGCCTGCTGCTTGACCTGGACCACCGGGCAGGGCCCGACTTCCAGCACCGTGACGGGAATGAAGCGGCCCTGGCTGTCCCAGACCTGCGTCATGCCCATTTTTCTGCCGATCAACCCATCCATGGTTATCCCACCGCCTTGCTGCATCAGATCCGAATTGAAATGTCCACGCCCGCCGGCAGGTTGAGCTTCTTGAGCTCGTCGACCGTCTTGGCCGTGGGGCTGACGATGTCCAGCAGGCGCTTGTGCGTCCGCATCTCGAACTGGTCCATGGACTTCTTGTCCACGTGCGGACTGCGGTTCACCGTCCAGCGCTCGATGCGCGTCGGCAGGGGCACGGGCCCCACGACCTGCGCACCGGTCTTCCGCGCGGTGTCGACGATCTCCGTGACGGCCTGATCAAGCACCCGATGATCATAGGCCTGCAATCGAATGCGTATGCGCTGACTTTGCATGCTGTTACCGCTACCTGTTCAATAAGAGATCCCGTACCGCCCGGGGCACGACGGCGAAGGCGTCCGGCTCCATCGTGTAGCTGGCGCGCCCCCGCGACAGCGACCGCACGGCCGTCGAATAGCCGAACAGCTCCGCCAGGGGGACCGCCGCCCGCACGACCTTCGTGCCGCCGCGGTCCTGCATGTCGCGCACCTGCCCGCGGCGCGCGTTGACATCGCCGATGATCTCGCCGACGTGCTCGGGCGGCGTCGCGATGACCAGCCGCATGATGGGCTCGAGCATCTCGGGCTGCGCCGCCTCGGCGGCCGCCCGGAAAGCCATGACCGCCGCCGTGCGGAAGGCCGCCGGCACGGCGTTCTCGGCATCGCCCAGGCGCACCGCCGTGGCGTGCGCCTCCAGGTCGATCATCGGGTAGCGCGCCAGCACGCCCGTGCTGATGCCGTCCTGCAGTCCCTGCGTGACCGCCTCGGCCAGGGCCTCGGGCAGGTCGCGGCAGGCCGGGCCGGCCACGGCGGCGGCGCCCGCCCCTCGCGGACGCGGGGAAACGGCGACCGAGACCTCCGCGAAGAGGCGTTTGCCGCCCAGCTCGCGGTCGAAAACGTAATGCCCCTCGCCGCCGGCCGTGACCGTCTCGTAGTACGAGACCATCGGCTTGCCGGTGTTGGCCGCGACGCCGAACTCCCGCCGCAGGCGGTCGACCAGCACGTCGAGGTGCAGTTCGCCCATGCCGCTGAGGATCAACTGCCCGGTCTCGGCATCGGCGCGCGCGACGCAGGTCGGATCCTCGTCGCACAGTGACTGTAGCGCCTGTTCCAGCTTGCCACGGTCGGCGCGCGACCGCGGCTCGATGGCGATGGACATCACCGGCTCCGGCGTCTGGATGCTCTCCAGGGCCAGGGGCTGGTGCTCGGCGCAGAGTGTGTCGCCGGTGGTCGCGCCCTTCAAGCCCGCGAGCGCGCCGATCTCGCCCGCGTAGAGCGTCTCGACATCGTGCTGCGCGCTGGCCTGAAGACGGACGAGGCGCAGGATGCGCTCGCGCTTGCGCGTCCGGGGGTTGAAGACGTTCTGGCCCTTGCGCAGGGAGCCGGCGTAGACGCGCGCGAAACAGAGGCGTCCCACATAGGGATCGGTCGCCACCTTGAAGACCAGCGCCGTGAGCGGCTCCTTGTCGGTGCAGGCGCGTGTGACCGTCGCGCCGCTGCGGGCATCGGTGGCGGAGACCGTGCCGCGGTCGGCCGGCGAGGGAAGGTAGTCGACCACGCCGTCGAGCAGGCACTGGATGCCCTTGTTGCGCAGGGCGCTGCCGCAGAAGACCGGCACCAGGCGCGAGGTCAGCGTCGCGCGCCGCAGGGCGGGCACGAGCAGTTCCGCGGGCAGGTCTGGATTCTCGAGATAGGCCCCGAGGAGCGCCTCGTCCTCGCCGGCCAACAGCTCGACGAGCGCCGCGCGGGCGCGCTCGGCCGCGGCGGCGAATGCTGCCGGCACCGGTCCCTGGCGCACGGTGGCGCCGCTATCCGACTCGTCGAACGTCAGCGCCCGCATGGTCAGCAGGTCGATGACGCCCCCGAAGTCCTCGGCCTGGCCCATCGGCAGGCAGACGACCGCCGGGACGGCGCCGAGCTTGGCGCGGATCTCTCCGACGACGGCGTCGAAGTCGGCCCCCATGCGGTCCATCTTGTTGACGAAGACGATGCGCGGGACACGGTAGCGGTCGGCCTGGCGCCAGACGGTCTCGGACTGGGGCTGCACGCCGCCGACGGCGCAGAAGACGCACACGGCGCCGTCGAGCACGCGCAGCGAGCGCTCGACCTCCATCGTGAAGTCGACGTGGCCCGGCGTGTCGATCAGGTTGATCTGCTGGCCGCGCCAGGTGGAGGTGACCGCGGCGCTGGTGATCGTGATGCCGCGCTCGCGCTCCTGGATCATCCAGTCGGTGACGGTGTTGCCCTCGTCGACGTTGCCGAGGCGGTGCGTGCCGCCCGCGTAGAATAATATGCGCTCGGTGGTCGTCGTCTTACCGGCGTCGATATGCGCAACGACGCCGATGTTGCGGACATCGGAAAGCGGCACGGCGCGACCGTCGCCGGCGGCTGCCGGGCGGGCACCATGCTGCTCTTTCTCCGTGTTTTCCAAGACGGCCTGCATCCCGTGTGTCTTCCGTGCGTCGGCCTACCAGGCGTAGTGGGCGAAGGCCTTGTTGGCCTGCGCCATGCGGTGCGTGTCGTCGCGCTTCTTGACGATGTTACCCTGGCCCTCGTAGGCCTCGATCATTTCGAGCGCCACGGCCTTGGGCATGGGCGTGCCGCGGCGCGCGCCGGCAAACTGGGTCATCCAGCGCAGGGCCATCGCCAGCTGGCGCGAGGGCCGGATCTCGACCGGCACCTGGTAAGTCGTGCCGCCGACGCGGCGCGACTTGACCTCGACCTTGGGCTTCATGTTGCCGATGGCGGTGTCCAGCACCTCGAGCGGATCCTTGCCGGTCTTCTCGGCCAGCACGGCGAGCGCGCCGTAAACGATGCGCTCCGCGGTGGTCTTCTTGCCGCTGCGCATCAGGGCGCGCACGACTTTGGCGACCAGCTCGCTGTTGTACTTGGGGTCCGGCGTGATGCCGCGCTTGAAAGTTTTTCGCCTTCTGGACATGGTGGTTCGACCCTCGCGGTTATTTGCCGGGCGCCTTGGCGCGCTTCACGCCGTACTTCGAGCGGCTGACCTTGCGCTCGAGCTTGTTCGTGTTGCTGGGGCCGGCCCCGCCCAGCGAGTCCAACGTGCCGCGGACAATGTGGTAGCGCACGCCCGGCAGGTCCTTGACACGCCCGCCGCGCACCAGCACGACGCTGTGCTCCTGCAGGTTGTGCCCCTCGCCCGGGATGTAGGCGGTGACCTCGTAGCCCGTGGTCAGGCGCACGCGCGCCACCTTGCGCAGGGCCGAGTTGGGCTTCTTCGGGGTCTGCGTCTTCACCAGCAGGCAGACGCCGCGGCGCTGCGGACAACGCTTGAGCGCCGGCGACTTGCTGCCGTAGGTCGTCTGCTTGCGGCCCTTGCGGACCAGTTGGTTGATGGTTGGCATGCGGCTTTTTTCCTAGCTTGCAAAAGGGGGGTTAATTTATCAGAACAACGGGCGTGTGGCAAGCGTCAAATCGGTGACCCTTGTTAAAATCCTAGCACGTCCTGCGCCTTCTTCTGCGCCGCCTCGGCGGCGGCGCTGAGTTCCTCGGCCTCGATCGGCTCGGCCAGCGGCACCAGCCGGATGTGCCGGTGCATCGGGAAGCCGGTGCCGCCAGGGATGAGGTGCCCCAGGATGACGTTCTCCTTGAAGCCGCGCAGCTCGTCGACGCGCCCCATGGTGGCGGCGTCGGTAAGGACACGCGTGGTGTCCTGGAAGGAGGCCGCCGAGATGAAGCTGTCGGTCTCGATCGAGGCCTTGGTGATGCCCAGCAGCGCGGGCTGCGCCTCCGCCGGGCGCTTGCCCTCGGCGGCCACCTGCTCGTTGACCTCGATGAAGTGCTGGCGCGAGACCTGCTCGCCCCAGAGGAACTCGGTGTCGCCGGGGTTGGTGA
>CAYRPP010000112.1:0-6248 GCA_964426115.1 uncultured Lentisphaerales bacterium
GTCGGAACCTCTTCATTGATCGAAGACCTTTGTGATTGATCGAAGACCTTTGTGATGGCCATGGGGAAATGGCTGCCATTTGCGCCACTCCACTCGACCGCCTTCAGGCAAAAGGCAAAAGTGCAAGAGGCGCTTGCCGCAATCGGTCGCATTCGTTTTCGACAACTGATCCGCGGCGCGCTATACTGAGTCTGTTTTTCCCCGAAAGCCCCTTCATGGAACTCTCCGTCCTAGTCAACAAATTCGCCATCGCCGGGCGCCTGGTCACCATCAACCCGACGGGCACCGGCAACGTCAACGACACCTACCTGGCGATCTTCCGCAACACCTTCGACGAGCAGCAGGTGATCCTGCAGCGGATCAACCGCGCCGTCTTCGCCAGGCCCGAACTGATCATGGCCAACATGCGGCTGCTGATCTCGCATGCCCACCGGAAACTCGAGGAGGAGGCCGGGGAGTCGGACCGCGTCTGGCAGATGCCGAAACTGATCCCGACGCGCGAGGGCGACGACTGCCTTTTCGACGAGCACGGCGACTGCTGGCGAGTGATCACCAAGATCGCCTCGGCCACGGCCTTCAACGAGACGCAGGGGCCTGAGCACGCCGCCGAGTGCGGCGCCGTGCTGGCGCACTTCCACAAGCTGGTGGCCGACCTGGACACGCGCGCGCTAGGCGACCCGCTGCCGGGCTTCCATATCTCCCCGCGCTATCTGGAGCGCTACGACGCCACCATTGCCACACCCGCCGGGGCCGAGCGGCTGAACGCCTCGATGGAGGCGCGGCGCATCGCCAAATTCATCGAGGAGCGCCGCGCCTTCGTGAATGTGCTGCAGCGGGCGGTCGAGACCGGCGAGCTGGCCCTGCGAGTCATGCACGGCGACCCGAAGGTCAACAACATCATGATCGACGACTTCACGGGCAAGGGCACGGCGATGATCGATCTCGACACCGTCAGCCCGGGCCTGATCCACTACGACTTCGGCGACGCGGTGCGCTCGATCTGCAATCCCGCCGGCGAGGAGGAGATCAACCTCAACAAGGTCGTCTTCGACATGGATCTGTGCATGGCCTTCTGCAAGGGCTACATGGGCCAGGCCAACGGCTTCATCACGGAGGCCGACCGCCGCCACCTCTTCGACGCCATCCGCCTGATCACCTTCGAGCTGGGGCTGCGCTTCTTCCAGGACTACCTCGCGGGCAGCGTCTACTTCAAGACGCGCCACCCCGAGCAGAACCTCAACCGCGCCCGCGTGCAGTTCCGCCTCTGCGAGTCGGTCGAGACGCGCGAGCGCATGATCCAGGAGATGCTCGCCGCGCTGGCGTAGCGCGGCGGGCATCGCGCATCAGGCGGCGCCGAGCTGGAAGCGGGCGAAGCGGCGGATGGCGATCGTGTCGCCCACGGCCTTGGCCGCGGCTTCCACCACCTTCGTCACGGTCAGCTTGTCGTCCTTCACGAAGACCTGGTTGACCAGGCAGACATCGCCGTAGAATCTACGGAGCTTGCCGGTCAGGGCGTTCTCGACGATCTTGTCGGGCTTGCCGGCCAGCTTGGGATCCTGCCGGTAGAGGGCCTTCTCGGACTCCACAATCTCGGACGGCACCTGCGTCTGGTCCAGCCAGCGGGGGGCGGCCGCGGCGATCTGGAGGGCGATGTCATGGGCCAGCCCGGCGACGGCGGGATCCGCCGCTGACGCGGCCTTGCCGCAGGCCAGCTCGACCAGCACGCCGACCTTGCCGCCCATGTGGATGTACGACTCGATCACGGCGTTCCCGGTCCGCGCGAAGCGGGCTGTGCGCCGGATCCGGATGTTCTCGCCCGTGGTCGAGACGATGGCCACGAGCTCGTCCTTCAGGCTCTCGGCCACGTTCTCGTCGCCGGCCAGCACCCGGGCGGCCACGGCGTCGACGAACGCCTTGAAGCCGTCGGTCTTGGCGACGAAGTCGGTCTCGCTGTTGACCTCGACCAGCGCCTTGACGGAGCCGTCGGCGCTGGCGGCCGCCTGGACGATGCCCTGGTTGGCCTCCTTGTCGGCGCGCTTGACCTGGATGGCAAGGCCTTTCAGGCGGAGGATCTTGATCGCCGCCTCCATGTCGCCGTTGGTCTCGGCAAGCGCGCGCTTGCAGTCCATCATGCCGGCATTGGTGCGCGCGCGCAAATCCATGATGATCGCGTTGGTGATTTCAGCCATGGTAGAACTCCTGGGGCGGTCGGGTTCAGAGTGTCTCGGCGGCGGGGGCGGCGGGCGCCGCGGCGGGCGGCGGGGTTGTGGCGGCAGTGGCCTTGCTCTCGATGGCGGCGTGGGCCGCGGCCACGGCCTCCTGGGCGATTTTGGCGGCGGAGCGGCGCTGCTTGTTCAGGCGCGCCTTGCTGGCGTCGGCGGCGGCATCCGTGCTCCCCTCGGCGCCCTCCTTGCGATCGGCGGCGCGGCGCGCGGCCAGGGCGGCGGCCTCGGCGGCGCGCTCGGCCTCGATGCGACGGTTGCGCTCGGCGGCCAGGCGCGACCATTCGGCGTTGGCATCCTTGACGACCTTGGCGAAGGCCTCGGCGACCAGGGTGATGGCGCGGATGGCATCGTCGTTGCCCGGGATGACGTGGTCGACCGGATCCGGATCGGCGTTGGTGTCGACCACGGCCACGACCGGAATGCCCATGCGGTTGGCCTCGGCGACGGCGATCGCCTCGCGGCAGACGTCGAACACCACGATGGCGCCCGGCATCTGCTCCATGTCGGCGATGCCGCCCAGGCTGAGCTGGAGCTTGTCGAGCTCGCGCCGGAGACTGGCCGCCTCTTTCTTGAAGGGCGAGAGCTGGCCGTTGTTGTTGCGGCCGATAGCCTCGATCTGGCGCATGCGGCGCACGCTGCGGCGGATCGTCTGGTTGTTCGTCAGGGTGCCGCCGAGCCAGCGCGTCGTCATGTGGAACTGGCCGCATTCGGTCGCGGCCTTGGCGACGATCTCCTGCGCCTGGCGCTTGGTGGCCACGAAGAGGATCTTCTTGCCGTTGAGGACGGTGTCGCGCAGGAAGGCGGCGGCGGCCTCGAGCTTCACGATCGTCTGGGTCAGGTCAACGATGTGGATACCGTTGCGCTTGTCGAAGATGTAGGGCTTCATCTTCGGATTCCAGCGCCGGGTCTGGTGGCCGAAATGCAGGCCGGCATCCAGCAGGTCCTTGAGGGTCAGGCCGGTCAGGCCAGCGGAGGCTTCGTTTTCCATGTGGCGTTCCTTCGATGAACCGCGCCACGGGAGGGAAAGCCACGGCCGTCGGATCGCGGCGGCGCCACTCGCGCCACCCTGCTTCCGGCGTCTCACCGGCGGGGCGCCCGGCCGCCAAGCGGTCCTGTCGGCGCCCTGCTGCCCACTCAACCCGCAGGGGTTAATCTGCTTGGAGCCGGGATGACCCCGGCCCCTCGCTTCCATCCGGAACGCCATACCCGGCCTTCCGGATCGGACGCAATATTACGCTATCCGCAGGACGCGGACAAGGAGAATCCTCCGGTCACCGTTAAGGCGCGGTTACAGTGATGGCCCCGAGCCGGTTGAGGCCGCGCCCGTCCAGGTCGCGCCACCCGGTGTCGTTCGCCAGGCGCACGGCGTAGTCCGCCCGCAGGCGCAGGCTCTCCCGCGCGTCCGGCATCCAGAGGTGGAGTTCCCATGCGCCCGGCGGCACGCCCTCGGGAATGGCGGTCTCGGCCGCGATGTGGTGCGTCAGCGGCGTGAATAACGGATCGCCGGGGCGGTAGGGCTGGAGCGTCTGCGCGTTGACGCCGGTCGGAATCTCGATCGCCTGCCCGCTGGCGTGCGTCAGCACGAAATAGACCGGCCGTGGATTGACCGGCGCCGCGAAGCCGCGGTTGACGAGATCCAGCGCGACCCGCAGGCGGCCACCGGGCCGCACGGCACCGTCGAAGCGCGCCTGCCGCGCCTCCAGGCGGTAGCCGAGATGATCGCGGATGTATTCGAAGGCCGTGCGCGGGGCGCCGCCGAAATAGTCCGGGGAGTAGGGGAAACGTCGGGCGTCGAGCTCCGCCGCCGTCACCGGCGTCTCCTTCCAGGCGTCAATCACGCCATAGACCGGTTTCTCCAGGCCCGAGAAGCCATGCACGTAGCTGAAGGTCGAATAGTGATGCATACGCAGGCGCGCGATGGCCTTTGCCGCGGCGCTGTAGGTCAGGTCGAGCCCATGGTACGGACGCGGATCCGCCGGATTTGACTGCGGAACCTGTTCCGACCAGAACAGCTCCCCGTCCACGGGCAGGAAGGGCGCCTCGCGGACGAGGTAGTCGAACTCCAGGTTGCCTGGTGCCGCGAAGAGCGGCGGATCGGGGAACGTGCCGCCATCGCTGGCGTTGGCCAGGGTGCCGTCGTTGAAGAAACCGATCTTGGCCGCCGGGCGCTGCGAGAAGGCCGTCGCGGCCGTGACCTCCTCCATGCAGCCGAGGCGCTCGAGGTTGCGCCGCTTGTAGGCCATGCGCCGCATCATGGTGCAGCGGTCGGGCGGCAGCAGGTCGAGCGTCGAGCGCACGATCATGGCCGTCTTGGAGATGTCCTTCTCGGTCTGCTGCACCGAGGTATGGAACTCGCCCCAGAGGCCGACCCAACCGGTCTGCAGCACGTAGATCACATCCCAGTTGCGGTCGAGCACGGGCTGAAGCTGCCGCATGTGCGCGCAGATGCGTTCCGCCGTCGGGCCGTGCGTCACGCCTTCGAACTCGTAGGCGAAGCGCAGCAGGAACTTGGCGCCCAGGCGCAGCCCGCGCAGTATGTCGCAGTCGCGCTGGATGGCCTCCAGTTTCTCCTCCGAGATCGGCGAGTCGTGGAACTGCGTCAGGTAGCAGTACCCCTGGCCGACCACCACGCCGTCGTCCAGCCATGCCCGGAAGGGCCACTGCGCGCTGTCCACGCCGTGCCGGACCTCGTCGCTGCCGATACGGCCGGCGCCGATCTCGAAACGCAGGCCGCGCTCCGGGTTGCGCAGCGCCCGGCGTCCGTCCGGCGCGGCAGGGCCCAGGCCCCTGAAGGTGGTAACGGTCTGTTTGTTGTCCATGTTTGTCTGCCTCACGATTCAGCGGCTACGTAAGAATCTGGCTCCAGCGGTCGACAAGGCTCGCGACAAGGTAATAATTTACTCCTCCCAGGAGACGAACCGCGACCTTTACGCGCGCCTATACCGCGACCTTGACGACCACTTTGCGCACCGGCGCTGGCGCTCCGCAGGCCAAGCCCGGCATGTGGGCATCACGGGGAAAGAGTATCACGAAGGTGCCCGCACGTACTGTCAACATGTCGCCCGCGCCGGCCAGCAGCACCAGATCCCGGTCCGCGGCATAGGGTTCGGTCACGGTCAGACTGTCGAGCGGCGCGTAGCCCAGCAGCTCCGTGCCGGAGACCACGTACTGCACGTCAATGAAGCGCCGGTGAGCCTCCCAGAAACCCTGCTCGCGCGGCTTAGTGGCGTAGTCCTGCACCAGCGCAAAGACGCGGTCGTCCGCGATCGCGTGGCGTCCTGGCGCCAGCGTGGCCAGCGGGGCCGAGGCCAGGAAGGCCAGCGCCTGCGCGAGACCGGGTTGCAGGCAAGCATAGGCCTCGGCGTTGCGGATGTGGTCTATCAGCATGACAAGGGTCCTTTCGGGCAGGGTTCAGGGGACAGGGGACAGGGTTCAGGGGACAGGGTTCAGGGAGATAGGGTTCAGGGTTCAGGTCAAAGAACCTTTCACTGACACAGACCGGAGGTTCTGCAAACACCTTGAACAATAATACCCGCGTCCCCGTCCGTCAACCTCGCGTTCGTAGTCGTTTTGCAGAGGGGAGCGCGAGAAGGGCGCATGGGGGGCGATGACCATGTAATTGGGCTACCATGTTACTTGCGACGAGGCCGCCATCGTCATGGCGGCTACTCCGACGCACCCATGCGCTGTTCAGCCGCATAGCGAACACGTTTGGCGTCGATCCGGCAGACGCATCACGTCGCTCATGGGCTCCACCGCCCAGTGTTTCACGGTCTTGGCGCCATCCGCCGCCTGAGCGGACCAGGCCGCAACGCACGTAATCGCAATCATACACGGCCGCATGCCGCATTTCTTCATCATTAGTCTTGGCCAGAGCCTTTCTAGCTTGAGAGTGGAAAAGTTTACCGGAGGAAGATCATTGTGCCGGCCTTCTGCCAGATGATGTTGTCGATGTAGGTGCCGCTGTAATAGTTGTCGATCTTGACGGGGCTTGACGGATCTGTCCAGGCCGGTTTCGGTTTG
>CAYRPP010000113.1:0-6214 GCA_964426115.1 uncultured Lentisphaerales bacterium
CCATGGGCCTCTGCCGCGCGCTGAGCGTCGGCCTGGGCATCGCCGCCGCCGGACGCCTGTCGGTCCCGCCGGCGGCTCTGCTGGCGGCGGTCGGCTTCGGCGGCTACATCGCTGCCGTTTCCTGGATGGCCGCTGGCGAGACTGGCGAGCAGACGCTGGACGCCCGCCGCTGGCTGCCGCTGCTGTTGGCCGCGGGCTCACTGGGCGGCATCGTCTGGCTCGCGCCCGCCCCAACCCACCTGCCGGTCATGGTGGCGATCGCCGCCATGGCCCTGCTGCGCCTTGCGCGGCTCACGCAGACGCTGGGATGCCACCCCGGCCCCGGAAGGATGCCGCAGGCGATCGGCGGTTATATTCGCCTGCTGCTGCTCATGCAGGCGACCGCCTGCGCCTCCCGTCACGAGGGCATCGTCCCGGCCGCCGTCCTCATCCTCCTCGTGCCCGCCGCGGCATATCTGGGAAAACGGTTCTATGCCAGTTGACGCCGCCAACAGGCCCCGCAAACTGCTGATCGTCCAGGCGGCAGGCCTCGGACTGGAGACGGCGCAATCGGCGCCCGAGCTGCCAGCCGCCCTGGGCGGCCTCACAGGCAATTCCCTGCTGCCCCCCTTCCCCGCCGTGACCAGCACGGCCCAGGCTACCTTCCGCACAGCGGAAGATCCCGCGGCGCACGGTATCGTGGCCAACGGATGGTTCGACCGTGCCACGCACCGCACCACCTTCTGGGAACAGTCTGCTGGTTTGATCTCGGGCCCCCGCATCTGGGATGGCTATCGCGCCAGGGGCGGGAGCGTGGCGCTGCTCTTCTGGCAGCAGAGCCTCGGCGAGACGGTCGACATGCTCATCTCGCCAGCTCCGATTCACAAGCATGGCGGCGGCATGATCGATAGCTGCTACAGTCTCCCGGACGGACTGTATGACCGCCTCGCCAGCAGGATCGGCGCCGCCTTCCGTCTGCGTGACTATTGGGGCCCGCTCGCCTCTTTCCGCGCTTCCCGCTGGATCGCCCGCGCCACGGCCGCGCTCCTGTCCGGCTCGGACGCGCCGGCGCCCGGGCTCTGCCTGACATATCTGCCCGCGCTCGACTACGCCCTTCAGCGCCACGGCCCCCGGCATCCCCGCGCCCGGAGCGCCGTGCGGCAACTCGCCGGGGATCTGCGGATCCTGTGGGCGGCGTGCGAGGCGCACGGCTACGGCCTGCTGGTCTGGGGCGACTACGCCATCGAGCCCGTTCGCGGCGGTGCCCTGTTTCCCAACCGCCTCCTAGGCGAGGCTGGATTCCTGCGGACCCGTCTCGTCGCCGGACGGCGCTATCCCGACCTTCACGCCAGCCGTGCCTTCGCCTGTGTCGACCATCAGGTCGCCCATGTCTACGTCCGCGACGCCGCCGACCTTGCCAGCGTGCGTCAACTGCTGAACGCGTGCGGCGAAATCCGCCCCGCGGCGGAACACGCCGGAATCGGCCATTCCCGCACGGGCGACCTGGTGCTCGTGGCGCCGCCGGGTCGCTGGCTGGCATATCCCTGGTGGCTGACCGCGCGCGAGGCTCCCGACTACGCGCGCCATGTCGACATCCACAACAAGCCCGGGTACGACCCCTGCGAGTTATTCTGGGGCTGGCCACCCGGCAGCGTCAGTCTGAACCCAGACCGCATCCGCGGCGTTCATGGTATTGCGGGGAGCGGACACGAGGCCTGCTGGTTCTCCAACATGCTGCCGTCACGTCCCCATACCCTCCGTTCGCTCGCGGAGGCGACACGCAACATTCTTGAGACCATGATGTGAAGACCCGCAACACCAATCTGACCCAGCGCATCACGGTGCCCTTCGAGTACCCCGTCATCTTCACCCATGCGCTTTTCGACCGGTCCAATCCGACGCTTGCCCGGCTGCTGCGCCGCGCGGGTTGCGGCCCACACCGCCTGTTTCTCTGCTTCGACCAGGGGCTGGCGGAGCCCTATCCGAGACTGCTCGGCGAGGTTCACCGCTACCTGAATCCGCATGCGTCGTGGCTGACCGAGGCACATCCGCCCCTGCTGGTGCCCGGCGGAGAAGGCGCGAAGAACGGTTGGAACGGCGTCCGCGAGATCATGGCGGCCATCGGCAACGCGCACCTCGACCGCCACAGCTTTGTCCTGGCCATCGGCGGCGGCAGCCTGCTCGACATCGTCGGTTTCGCGGCCGCGCTCGTGCACCGCGGCATCCGGCTGATCCGCATCCCCACCACCGTCCTCGCCCAGTGCGATGCCGCGGTGGGCGTCAAGAACGGCATGGACGAGCACGGGCAGAAGAACTTCGTCGGCACCTTCGCGCCGCCCTACGCGGTGCTCAACGACCTCGACCTGCTCCGCAAGCTGCCGCCGCGCTACTGGACGGGCGGATTGGCCGAGATCTTCAAAGTCGCCATCATCAAGGATGCGGCGCTCTTCCGCCGGCTGCAGCGCGACGCAGCCGCCCTGCGCCGCCGGGAGCCGGCCGCGATCGAGCCGCTGGTCATCCGTTCGGCGAAGATCCACCTCGAACACATCCGCGACGGGGGCGATCCCTTCGAACGGGGCTCGGCCCGCCCGCTCGACTTCGGCCACTGGTCGGCCCACAAGCTCGAGCGGCTGACGCACCACCGGCTGGGCCATGGCGAGGCGGTGGCCATCGGCATCGCGCTCGACGTCTGCTATGCCGCGGGAAAAGGGCTCCTGACTGAGCAGGAACGCGAGGCGATCCTCGACGCCCTGCACGCCGTCGGGCTGCCGCTCTGGGACGAGACCTGCATCGAGGAGGCGCCGACGGGCGGCATCGCCCTGCTGGAGGGACTCGAGGAGTTCCGCGAGCACCTCGGCGGGCGTCTGACGATCACGCTGCCGTGCGGCATCGGGACGCGCGTCGAGGTCAACCGCATCGACCGCGAGGCACTGGCAGGCGCGCTCGCCACGCTGCGCTCGGCGGCGCACGCCAGGGGGACGGCCGGCGCCTGATAGGGCGAGCGTGGCCTCCGGTTAGCGCAGAAGCAGTATCGTGGCGAACGACGTCTGATTCTCGTGCGCGCCGATGTCGACATGCTGCTTGACGTCGACGCGCGGATTGCCCCAGAGGTCGACGGCCCCGGCCATCCATTCCTGATAGAGGCCCTTGTCGCGGCAGGGCGAGTGCGAGGTCAGGCGGTAGTCGCGACGTGCCGCATCCCTGAAGAGCGGATCGGCGATCACGCAATGCTCGCCGACCGCCACCGAGGTGCAGTTGTATTGGTATTCTGTGGCATGTGCCCCCGACCAGTCGGGGTATCCCGGCGTGTCGGGGTTGTTGGCCGTGTTGCCCCAGATTATGCAGTCGACGATCGTGCCGCCCGTGCGCCAGAGTCCGCCGCCCCCGCGTGTGCCGCCGTCGGAATCATTATACGTGGCGGTGTTGCCGGCAATGGTGCAGTTGCGCAGCAATCCGCCGTTGATTTTCACGCCGCCGCCGTAGGCCGCACGTGAAGCGGTGATCAACGTGTTCTCGCAGATGCCGCCGTCGATCGAGAGTCCCCCGGCCGTCTCACACGGCGCATTGTTGCTGATGATGCAACCGGAAACCAGACCGCCGACCTGGTTCACGCCCGCCCCGCGGGAGTAGCCGCCCTGGTCGTTGTCCGTGATCAGACAGCGCCGCAGCGTGCCGTCGGCGATGTTGACCCCGCCTCCAAAGCCGATCCAGGCCGTCTTGCCGCCGCGGATCGTGAGCCCCTCCGCCAGGGCCTCGGCATGATTGATGTCCAGGATCCGCACACCGGTAACCTTTCTGCCCTTGAGCACCACCTGTTCCCATCCGCCGAAGCCGCCCTGGACGCCCCGCAGGACGATGCCCTCGTTGAGCGCGATTGTCTGGCTGACATCATACGTGCCGTTCGAGATCAGCACCGTGCTGCCGCCGACCGCCTCGCCCAGCACCTCGTGGATGTTGGTCGCCGCCTTTGCCCAGGTATCGTATGGCGCCACCGGCACGCTGTTCGACTGTACCAGGTAGAGCGTGGCCGGCGCGATGTGGACGGCATTGGTCAGCACCGTGGAGACGGACTTGCCGCTCGACGGTTCGGAGACCGTCAACCGGACGTGGTAGCGTCCGAGCGTATCATAGGTCTGCCAAATGACCGCCAATCCCATGCCCGACTGGACGGGCGTTCCCGCGGCGTCGTCCAGAACCCAGGCAAAGTGCAGGTCGTTCGTTTCGGAATCGAAACCGAAGAACGAGGCGCTCAACCGGACGTCCGCCGCCGTGACCGCCTTCGACGGCGTGGCCGAGATGCCGCAGCTCAGGACACGCGCATCGTACTCGTAGGCGCCGATATCGAGGCCGCCTCCCGTGACGCGCGGATTGCCCGCCAGATCATCTTCCGGCAGGCCGACGAGCGGCAAGCCGGCGTCGATGCAGGGCGACCCCAGGCGCAACTGGTAGTTGTTGGCCGCGGCATCCATAAACTCAGGGGCAGCTGTGACGCAACTCGTTCCCACCGCGACGGGCGTGCAGACGTTCTGGTAGGCGGTTGGATGGGCATTGCGCCAGTTCGGGGCACCCTCCCCCGTGTCATAGCCGGTGACGTTGTCAACGATGATGCAGTTCTGGATCGTTCCGCCATTGCTCCGAGTGACTCCGCCCCCCTCCGAGCATCTGTTGCCCACGATTGTGCAGTTCCGAAGGAGGCCTCCGGTCAGGAAAACGCCGCCGCCACTGCCGCCATACTGCGCGGTGGTATAGGACGCATTGGTGATGATCAATGAGTTTTCCAGAATGCCCGCCGTCTGATAGACGCCGCAGCCCGCCGAGGAATCGATCGCGATGCGGTTGGCGTCGATGACGCAGGAGGCGACCCGCCCCCCGTGAATCCGCAACCCGACGCCGTTGGCATCATAGCTTCCAGCCAAGTTCTCCGTCACGCGGCAGTTCACCAGCGTTCCTCCATCCGCGGCGACCAGCACGCCGCTACCGTAGACTCCACTGCCGCCGCGCCCATCGCGGAGTGTGAAACCATCGACGCGCGCGTCCGCATGACTCAGCGTCAGCACGCGCACATTCGTGATCTTCGGTGCCTGGATGATTGTCGCGGCATACCCATTCACGCTTTCCATCGTTACCGCCCGGGAAACGATCAGTTGCCGGGAGATGCGGTAGGTGCCGTTCGACACCACAATGGTGGCGCCATCACACGCCAGCGCAAGGGCTTCATGCAGATTTGTAGAGGCGGTCGCCCAGGTGGCGAACGGCGCGCAGGCGTTGGTGTTCTCCGTGACCGCATAGAGCGTCGCCGGCGAGGCGCCCACCGCGTTGGTGACGACTGCGACCGCGGTGGCCGGCACGAGCGGATCCGTCACTTCCAGGGTGACTGTGTGCCATCCCGCGTCCAGCGTGCGCGTCAGGCTCTGCAGGCCAGTGTTGGAGACCACCAGCGGCTCCTCCAGCCCGCGGTTGATCCGCCAGACGAGTTCCAGCAGGTTGGTGGCGGTGGCCGTGCCGAAGACCGTTGGCACCAGCCTCGTTTCCAAAGGCGCCAGACCCGTCGCGGGCGTGGCGCGGAAGCCGCAGGCCAGACGGGAGGTATCGAATTCGAAGGCCCCAATGTCGATCGCGGCGCCAACGACGCGCGCCGCACCATCGAAATCGGCATTCGCCGTGCTGAGCGACGTCTGGCCGGCATCGATGCAGGGCGAGCTGGCTTGGAGACGGAAGTCACCGTTGGCGGCATCGATAAACAGCGGATCGAGTGCCACGGGATTGCCGCCCACCGCCGCCGGCGTGCAGCAGTTGAGGACGGACGCTGCGGTCGCACCGTAGATGTCACGCGAAATCAGTGTCGGATTGGCCCGGTTGATATTGCCCCAGACGATGCAATTCTCGATCGTCGCGGTTCCCGAACGCCAAACGCCGCTGCCATTGCCGCTGCACTCGTTTCCGGTGATGACACAGTTGCGCGCTATGCCGCCAACCATGTAGAGTCCGGCCCCGTCGAAGTGCATCCGGTTGTTCGCGATCACGCAGTTATCGATCAGCCCACCGGACAGATAGACCGTGCCGGACTGACCGTAACCAAAGGAATTGTTGTCGATCAGGCAGCGCGAGACGCGACCGCCTGACAGATGGATGGCGCTGCCGGGAATCGTCCAATCCGAGACGCTCGCCGTCACCCGGCATTCCTCCACGATGCCCCCCAGCGGGCCGATCGCGAATCCTCCCCCCTGCGCCCCCG
>CAYRPP010000114.1:0-1208 GCA_964426115.1 uncultured Lentisphaerales bacterium
CCACCAACCGTCTCGACGCGCTTGCCGGCGACCAGTGGGACGAGTCGCTCCATGCCTGGCAGCTCTCCGTCGAACCGGTCATCGACCTGACCAATTTGCCTTGGCGTCTGAACTATTCGCTGACCAACAGTTTCATTTTCCCGCCGCCAGGCTCCAGCAACGATATCCCCTGGATGCCGCTGTCGCTCGACGCTACCGCGGTGATCGAGGGAGCGGGCAACAGCGCCGAGTGGTCTGTCATGAACCGCTACTGGCAGTCGGCGGTCGGCACAGTTCCGCTGCACCCAGCTCCGGCGCAGCAGCGGAGCCACGACGTGACGACGGTCATCACCCACGCGGTCACCGCCACCAACATGGTGACGATAATCCAGGAGACAGTCGCCTTTGCCATAACCAATCGCCTGACGGCGCTTGTGCCAGCAATTCTTGTCGGCACCAACCGCTACGATTACGATTCTGGCCCCGTGCGCCACGACGGATTCGATATCGTGAGCGACACCGGCACCACCTGGGTACCTGTGGTTCTGCAGAACGATTTCGAAGGCGCCGACGTCGAGGTACACTCGCTGTGGCTGGACGCGCGGCAGCGCGAGGGCACGACTTTCGGGTATGAATTTGCGGGGAGCTACGCGCTTACGGGGATCGCTGAGCGGCGCGAGCCGTACATCACCCCCCCGCGGATGCTTCTCGACGGGATCGCAGCCTGCTACTTCCAGCCGCTCGCGTTCAAGGAGGAGTCTGGCGAACCGCTGCTTGAACCATGGTTCCCGGGCGACATGGAGCTTCCCGTCTGCATCGACATCTACCTGGAACTGATCGACCCTGCCGTCGGCCGCCGGGCGGCGTCAATGCCCGAGAACCAACGCGACGCCTTTGTCCGGCGCCATGTCGTGCGCCTTACAAAGCGCGTACCGCTCCAGACGCACAACCGCTGGAGGGCGCCATGAGTGGCCTCCCCGTCAGAGTTCCGCCTTCAGGCGGAAGCCAACCAGGGGCTTTAGCCCCGTATACCGGCCCAGCCACACCGTACCCGGGCCTGAAGGCCCTCGCATGCTTCCGGCTAAAGCCGGGACTCTGGCGCGAAGCCCCTCCACGGCACAGCCCTGCCAGAGTTCCGCCTTCAGGCGGAAGCCAACCAGGGGCTTTAGCCCCATATACCGGCCCAGCCACACCGTACCCGGGCCTGAAGGCCCTCGCATGCTTCCGGC
>CAYRPP010000114.1:1308-6179 GCA_964426115.1 uncultured Lentisphaerales bacterium
TATACCGGCCCAGCCACACCGTACCCGGGCCTGAAGGCCCTCGCATGCTTCCGGCTAAAGCCGGGACTCTGGCGTGCCGCACCGCCACGCGACGCGGTTCGACAAAGCACGCGACAAAGCTCGCGACAAAGTATCTGTATCCCCGCCACCGCCGGTTCCGCCCTCGTCATCACCCTCGGCCTTTTGGCGGTGCTGGGGCTGCTGGTATTCGGTTACGTCTACTCGGCGCGCACCGAGCGCTTCGCCGCCCGACACGCCCGCGACCGCGTCACCGCGCGACAGTTTGTGGACCTGGCTCTCGACGCGGCGGTCGAGAACATCACGTCCAACACCGCCGGACACGGATATGCCGCCGTCTACGATGTTTTTCTGGGAGCGGTAGGGCCAGACGACGGCACAGATCCCAATATTCTAGATTTCTACCAGACGGGAACCAACCAGATACCATTGTTTTTCCATGAGGCTTTGCGCGGTCTTGCGCCCGTCTGGATTCCGATCGAGGGACGCGGCGAGCGTCCGCCCTACGCGCTCACCGGCACCAACGGCTTCATCACCTATGCCATCTTCAACTGCTCAGGCTTCCTCGACACCAACTTCGCCACCAGCAACCAGTTGTCCTGGATGGCGTCGATGGACATGGATATCGCCGACCTCGATCTCTTCCTGCACGACCGCGCCCGAGCCACGGTGACCAACGGACTCGTGACGCAGTACCTCGACCTGCACGATCTGAAGCTCCGCAGCCGCGGGCTCGCGGAACAGCCGCGTAACCTCTTCACATGGTCATACGATCCCGGCCCCGATGTCACGGTCACCAACGGCGCGGTCTACAGCAACCGCGACGTGCAACTGGTGCCCAAGTTCAACGTTAATAGCTGGACGAATGGGATGGCGATCGACTGGGATGATCCGACGGATCCGAACGATCTGACCGATCATTACCTTGACAATACCGGCTTTTTCCGCAATACGTGGCTCCCCGAAGTCACAAACCGTTTCGCAGCGGTCGGACTGGCCAACCCGCAGGCACTGGCCTGGAACCTTGTCAACTTCATGGATCCCGACCGCATCCCGCAGGGACCGGTGGGGCACATCGCCTTTCAGGAGCCGTGGCCCGTCGAGGACGTGCCGCTGATCAACGAGATCGCCGTCGGCATGGTGCCGCTGGATATGAACGAAGACAAGCCCAACCACTATGCCCCCGGCGTCGAGCTCTGGTTCCCCTTCGCCACCAACCGCATCAGCGAGGCCGACGACGCGCAACTTGTCGTCGCGGTCTATACCAACTGGGTGCCGGATGAAATCCCCGGTCTGGACGGAAACGACTGGACGAACAGGGTGATCTTCCCGGAGGAGCGCTTCGGGTTCACCTTCAGCAACCGCATCGATGCCATGGCGCAGGGCACCATCAGCGAGTTCCTCACGCTCACCCTGCCACTGCCCTATGTTTCCTTCCCGGTTCCGATTACCCATGCCGTCACCACACCGGCCGGCGACGACACACGCTACATGCCCGAGACCGGAACCGACTCCAGCCGCCTGGTGGCATATGACGACACGAATCCCGCGGATGACGTCACCCCGCCGGTCTTCTATCTGGCTCGGACCAACCTTTTCCTGCCGCTGGGTATCGCCACCAACACCACCTATCTGCCAGAGCCGCCTGTCAATCCGGCGGTATGGGTCAAGACCACCATCGCCATGACCAACACGATACACCTTCTTGCGCGCGTCAAGCTGGGCGAGCACTGGGTGGACGAGGCGGCGGGCTACCATCCCGGCGGCGATGGACGACAGTCGCGAACGAATCTGCTGGCGTTCACCGAGCCGTGCGGCTACGAGGTTGACGACCCGCGGCGCAACGGCTACCGCGAGGACTGGCACCGCTACCAGCCCGACGACCGCGCCACGCCCGCCTGGGACGAGAATTTGGGGCCGAAGCCTGTCTGCTCGCTCGACGGATCGACCAACGTGATCTGCAACCCCTGGCACAAGCCCTACGGCCAGGGCCTGCCGCTGACGCACTTCAACAGGCCGCTGGATCGCGCCGGCGACATCGGCTACATCCAGCAACCCGAAAGCTATCGCAGCATGAACGACCAGACGCGCACGGAGACCAACCTCTGGCAGTCCATCTGTCTCGCCGATGCGCGCCCGCTTCGGTCTGCAGGTGGGTTCGGTTTCGCCGCCGGATCAATCCTCGAATTCTTCACGGCCCGCGCCACCAACACCCCTGTCCGCGGGCTGGTGCATTTCAGCACGACGCACACCAACGTGGTCGGGGCCATCGCCGCCGACATTCCCCTGCTGACCGCCAGCAACCGGATCGTCCATCTCGGTTCGGGAATAGAGTGGTTCACGCGGGCCTATTTCGAGACCAAATCCGCGCTGTACGAACAAGGATCCTTCCCTGTCGGCGTCGGCGACCTGGGTTTCGGTTTCGGCGTTTCTCCTGCGTTCCTTGCCGATCCGGCGCTTGCCAGTATCGAGGAGGGGCGCTGGCAGGATAGTCTGGGCAACGACCTCAAGGAGGATCTGATCCGCGGGCTGGCGGAGCGCGTCTCGTTCCGTCAGCACGTCTTCGTGATCTGTCTGGCGGGTAAGACGGCGGCTCCGAGCGGACGGGAGACGGCGATCCAGCGCGCCGTGGCCATTGTCCTGCGCGATGCCTACACCGGCCGCTGGAAAGTCGTCTCGTGGCAGTGGCTGTAGAAGGCGGCCCGAGGCTCTCCCTATTTGACGCCCACCGTCGCGTGCAGGAGCGGCACGCCTTCAATGCCCTCGATGCCGCGGCGGATGGTCGCGGAGACCGATTCTGGAATGTAGAGCGGCCCAACCCTCATCTTGGCCAAAAGCTTTTTGTTGTCATGAGCCGCCAGCCAGCGCTCGGCCACGTCGCTGCGGTTGAGGAACAAGGCCGCCAGGACATGGTAGAGTTCGGTTTCCGGCGTTGCCACGCTCATATCTTCAAGAGCCTGAAACCTCTCGGCAGCCAGTTCCATATGGTTGCGACTGCCCGTCGCCAGCGCGAGGTAGAAGAATCCATACGGCCAGTTGGGCAGAAACTTCAAAATGCTTTCGAACACGGTTGCGGCATCGGCTTTCTGGCCGCTGTCCAGCAGGTGGAAGCCCTGGATCAGGTTGGCGGTCAGCGGATCCACCTCCTGCACGATCTTGCCCGCTTCGTCGTGGACCGTCCGGATGCCGTTCGGGAAGAGTGCGATGGCGTTGGTCAACGACGCGAGTTCGGCCGCCGTGAAGCGGCGCAGCCGCCATTCGGCGTCCGGATTTAGCGTCTGGATCCCGACCGTCGCCGTGTCAGGCATCGTCTGGATCACCGGCGCGGATTCGACCGCGCGCGCGCCTCCTTCGGGCTTCGCCGGCGCTTTCGTGGCCAGGATCGCTCTTTCCGGCGCCCGCGCACTCAGGCTGATCTCCAGGGCGACGACTTCCCGGAGGAGGCGGCTGTTTTCCGCATGCTGGTACAGATTGACCGCGAGCGAGACTATCAGCGCCAGGCCCGCGACCAGTCCATACAGCTGGCTCTTGTGGCGTATCGACAGAGTCAAACTTCCGCTGTGCCGGCACCTGATCGAGCCCTGCTGTCCGGGCTCGTACGCATGACGCCCGTGCCGGACATGCCGATAGTCGTGACGAGTGTCTATCGGATGCTGGTGCATGATGACATTCTAATGAAATGGCCGTTCCAGGGGCGATTTGCGAAAGTCCTGCTAGATTGCGGCGGCTATCGCCGCGCCTATGGCGCGCGTGCCGACGGCGCGCTCTCCCTTGGCGGCGATGTCGGCGGTGCGCACCCCCTCGTCGAGGACACGCGAGACGGCGCGTTCCACGGCCTGCGCCTCCTTCTCCATCGCGAACGTGTAGCGCAGCATCATCGCGGCCGAGAGAATCGTCGCGATCGGGTTGGCGATATCCTTGCCGGCAATGTCCGGCGCCGAGCCGTGGATCGGCTCGTACAGGCCGAAGTTGTCGAGGCGCAGACTCGCCGAGGGCAGCATCCCGATCGAGCCGGTGATCATCGAGGCCTCGTCGCTGAGGATGTCGCCGAACATGTTCTCCGTGACGATCACGTCGAACTGGCGCGGGTTGCGCACGAGCTGCATGGCCGCGTTGTCGACGTACATGTGGGTGAGCGCGACGTCGGGATAGGCCTTCGCCAGGCGGTTGACGGTCTCGCGCCAGAGGCGGCTGGTCTCGAGGATGTTGTGCTTGTCGACGCTGCAGAGGCGGCGGTTGCGCTTGCGGGCGATCTCGAACCCCATGCGCGCGATGCGCTCGATCTCCGGCACGGAGTAGCTCATCGTGTCGAAGGCGGCATCCCCGGCCGCGTTGCGTCCGCGCGCGCCGAAGTAGATCCCGCCCGTCAGCTCGCGCACGACCATGAGATCGAGCCCGTCGCCGATGATGTCGGGACGCAGCGGACAGGCGTTGCGGAGCTGCGGGAAGAGCACGGCCGGGCGCAGATTGCAGAAGAGACCGAGTCCGGAGCGGAGCCCGAGCAGAGCCTTCTCCGGCCGCTGGTTGCCGCCGAGGGCATCCCACTTGGGACCGCCCACGGCGCCGAGCAGGACGGCGTCCGCCGCCTTGCAGGCGTCGAGTGTCGCTGCCGGCAGCGGCTCGCCACTGGCGTCGATGGCTGCGCCACCCGCCAGGCATTCCGTGAAACGGAACGTGTGGTGGAACCGCGCGCCGACGGCCTCAAATACCTGAACCGTTTCGCGGACGATATCGGGGCCGATGCCGTCGCCGGGAACGAGTGCAATCTGCTTCTGCATGGAATGTCTCCTAGTGCTGTGCGGCCATGTACTGGGGCAGACCGCCCGCGGCGATCAGCTTCTGCATGAAGGGCG
>CAYRPP010000115.1:0-6174 GCA_964426115.1 uncultured Lentisphaerales bacterium
GCGCGCAACTGCGCGCCGTTGGCCAGCAGGTGGCTGGCGAAGCAGTGGCGGAGCATGTGGGGGTGGATGGCGCTCCGGCCCAGCGCCGCCCGTCCGTAGTGTCCTACGATGCCCCAGATCGTCTGGCGCGACAGGCGGCGTCCGAGACGCGACAGGAACAGGTGCTCGTCGCCGCGGTCGCGGGCCAGCGCGGGACGCGCCTCCGCCTGGTAGCGGCGCACCGCCGCGGCCGCGGTTCTGCCGAGCGGCACCACGCGCTGGCGGTTGCCCTTGCCGGTGCACCGGATGAAGCCCTCGTCCAGATGGAGATCCTCCAGCCGCAGGTCCGCGAGCTCCGAGACGCGCAGGCCACAGGCGTAGAGCAGCTCCAGCAGGGCCCGGTCGCGGCAGGCGTACAGGCCCTCGCCCGACGCGGCCGCCAGGATCTGTTCCACGGCCGCGGGCGTCAGCGTTCCGGGCAGGCTGCGCCACAGCCGCGGCGCAGCCAGCGCCTCGGCGACGTTGCTGTCCAGCACGCCTTCGGCCTGCAGCCAGCCGAAGAAGACCTTCAGCGTGATTAGGCGCCGCGCCAGCGTGGCCCCCGCGAGCCCCCGCCGCCGCTCGGCGTCCAGGAAATCCACGATGTGATTCCGCCCGGCGTCGCGGGCCGCGCCGATACCCTGCCGTCCGAGGAACCGGAAGAAGGCGTCGAGGTCGGCGCCGTAGGCCGCGCGGGTGTTGGCCGCCAGGCCGCGCGCATAGGCCAGATGATCCAGGAACCGGGCGATCTCGCCTTTCATGGCAGGGCCGACGGCGCGGCGTTGGTATCCGCCGCCTGGCCGCGGCACGCGGGCGGCAGCGCATGGCGCGCCTCTTCGGTGGCCGTCAGCTCGTTGGCGTCGAAGCCCGCGGCGATGATGGCGTGCTCGATGTTCTTGTGCGCCAGAATCATCGACTCGTAGCTCAGGGTGAGCGTGCCGGCCGCGCGGTCGAAGGCCAGGGTCTCCCATTCGATGCCCTTGAGCGGGCGCAGTGCCTCGCGCACGCGGTTCTCGCAGGCCTCGTTGATCACCTGCGGCAGCCTGATGGTGAACGTCCGCATGTCGGACTGCCGGCAGGCGCCGGTCAGGCCCAGTGCGAGAACGGCGCAGAGGAGGCGGGCGCGCTGCAGTGGAAGCCGCGGCTTGCGGATGCTTTTCATGGACACAGGTTAGCAGAAGGCCCATCCGCGGGCAACAGGCTTTCCGGATATTTTCCTCTCGCCAACCCGCGGCCCATGCCGTATGCTGACGCCACCATGCTGGCCAAAGCCTATTCGGGGGCGGTCTTCGGCGTGGAAGCCTTCCCCATCGAGATCGAGGTGAACACGGGTGGCGGAGACCTCAATGTCGTCGTCGTCGGCCTGCCCGACGCCGCCGTGCGCGAGAGCAAGGACCGCGTCTGGACGGCCATGGCCAACTCCGGCTTCCAGCCGCCCGGCGGGCGCACGACGATCAACCTGGCCCCGGCCGACGTCCGGAAGGAGGGCCCCAGCTTCGACCTGCCGATCGCCATCGCCACGCTGGTCTCCAACAACGCCGTCGCGGCAGGCGCCGCCGAGGACTTCGCGATGGTGGGCGAGCTGGCGCTGAGCGGCGAGGTGCGCCGCGTGCGCGGTGTCCTGCCGATCGCGCTCGCCATGCGCCGCAGCGGCGTCGCCAGCATGCTGGTGCCCACCGACAACGCCGAGGAGGCCGCCGTGGTCGAGGGCATCCGCATCTTCCCCGTCCGCAGCCTGCGGCAGGCGGCGGACTTCCTCAACGGCGAGACGCGAATCGAGCCGGTGGCGCTCAACCTCGCCGCGCTGCACGAGCGCCACCGCGACTCCGTCGAGGACTTCGCCGACGTCCGGGGACAGGAGACCGCCAAGCGGGCGATCGAGGTCGCCGTCGGAGGCGGGCACAACATCCTGATGATCGGCCCGCCGGGCACCGGCAAGACGATGCTCGCCCGGCGCGTGGTGACGATCCTGCCCGACCTGACGCTCGACGAGGCGCTGGCGACCACGCAGATCCACAGCATCGCCGGCATCCTGCAGGCGCACCAGGCGCTGGTCCTGCGGCGGCCCTTCCGCGCCCCGCACCACACGATCTCCGATGCCGGCCTGCTGGGCGGCGGCGCCCATCCGATGCCGGGCGAGGTGAGCCTGGCGCACCACGGGGTGCTCTTCCTCGACGAGCTGCCCGAGTTCCACCGCAACGTGCTCGAGGTGCTGCGGCAGCCCCTCGAGGAGGGACACGTGACGATCTCGCGCGCCGCCGGCAGCGTGACCTTCCCCTCGCGCTTCATGCTCGTGGCGGCCATGAACCCCTGCCCGTGCGGCTACTTCGGCGATCCCAAGCGCACCTGCACCTGCGGGGCGCTGAAGGTGCAGAACTACCGCAACCGCATCTCGGGGCCGCTGCTCGACCGCATCGACCTCCACATCCAGGTGCCCGCCGTCCGCTACCAGGACATGAGCGGGCTGGCCGCGGGCGCCGATTCCGCCACGATCCGCGCGCGCGTGCAGGAGGCGCGCGCCGTGCAGCAGGACCGCTTCCGGGAACAGGGAGGCCGCGTGACCTGCAACGCCGCCATGGGCGCGCGCGAGGTGCAGCGCCACTGCGTGCTCGACGCGGCGGCGCAGGGACTGCTGAAGATGGCCATGACCGAGATGAACCTCAGCGCCCGCGCCTACGACCGCCTGCTCAAGGTGGCCCGCACGATCGCCGACCTCGACCACAGCGACCGCATCCGCGACCTGCACATCGGCGAGGCCATCCAGTACCGCACGCTCGACCGGGGATTATGACAGGCGCATCCGCTGAGTACTGCACGGCTACTGTCTGATTCCGTTTTTGATTCCGTTTTTGATTGGCATGTCCGAGGAGATTTGGTATATCGGCCTGCGACAGCGACAGGACTGCTTCCATGACCTTCTTCCGATTGATCTTCAGAATTCTACCGCTTGTCCTGCTGGCGGCCTTGCTGGCGGGATGCGCGACGCCCGTGACAGTGACCTCCGTCCCCGCGGGCGCGGCCGTCTACTGCCGCGGCAGCGGCCGTCCGGCCTACCGCTGGAAGTTCCGCGGCAACACGCCGGTCACCTTCAGGGTGCCGTACAATGCCATCCAGACTTTTGTCCAGTGGCCCGGAGCCTCGGGACGGCGCAGCGAGGTGCGGCAGGACTCGCTGCTTTTCGAGGATGAGGCGCGGCTCCACTTCGTGCAGCCGGAGTAGGCCGCAGCAGGCGTAATACGCGCTTTGCCGGCGGAGGTCTGACCGGCCCGCAGCGCAGGGCCGGATGCACCAGGGAGACGAGAAAAGACATGGCAGCCACGAGAGACACATCTTCTGCGCCGCGTACTTCCGCCTATGCGAATGCCGGAGTCGATATCGACTCGAAGATGGCGGGCATACAGTCGATCAGGAAGATGGTCGCCGCCACGGCCACGGCCGGATCGGTGGGCGGCATCGGCAACTTCGGCGGGCTCTTCGCCTCGCCGGGCAAGGATCACCTGCTGGTCGCCAGCACCGATGGCGTGGGCACCAAGCTGAAGGTGGCCGTGATGGCCCGGCGCCACAACACCGTCGGCCAGGACCTGGTGAACCACTGCGTCAACGACATACTTGTCCAGGGGGCCGAACCGCTCTTCTTCCTCGACTACCTGGGCGCCTCGCATTTCGACGGCAAGGTCTTCCAGGAGGTCGTCGCGGGGCTCTGCAAGGCCTGCCGCGAGAACGGCTGCGCCCTGCTGGGCGGCGAGACGGCGGAGCTACCGGGCCTCTATCCGGCCGAGGAGTACGACCTCGTGGGCACGATTGTCGGCGCCGTTCCGCGGCGCAAGGTGATCACCGGCGATAAGATCCAGGCCGGGGACGTGATCATCGGGTTGGCCTCGGGCGGCCTGCAGACCAACGGATACTCTCTTGCGCGCAAGGTGATCTTCGACCAGTGCGGGCTCACGCTCAACGACCTTGTCCCCGGCACGCGCGAAAGCGTCGCGGACACGCTGCTCGCGGTGCACCGCAGCTTCCTCGCTCCTGTCCGCGCCGTCATGGCGGCCGTGCCCGTCAGCGGCATGGCCCACATCACCGGCGGCGGGTTCTCCGACAACATTCCCCGCGTCCTGCCCGAGCACTGCCGGGCGGTCATCAACCGCCTGAGCTGGACGCCGCCGCTCGTATTCACCTTCATCGAGCGGCAGGGCCGGGTGGACCGCGACGAGATGTACCGCGTCTTCAACATGGGCATCGGCTTTGTGATCATTGTTCGGCCGCGGGCCGCCCGGCGAGCCCTCGAAATTCTCGGCGGGCTGCGCGCCGCGCCGACGGTCATCGGCGCCGTCGAGGCCGGCCCGCGCGGCGTCGTATACCGCGACCAGACCCCCTGACCGCCACCGGCGGGACCGCGTCAGCGAGGCCTTTGCCGGGCTGAGGCGCGGGCGCCCGTCCGCAGCAGGGCCATGGCCAGGAGCGCCGCAAGGATGACGGCCGCCGCCACGGCCATCGACTGCTGGGTCTGCGCGGTGGCGAGGGTGTCGCCCGCGTAGCAGGCGATGGCCGCCCCCGGGATGAACCCCAGCGCCGAGGAGGACGCGAAGGCCGCCGCGGAGATGTCCGTCATCGCCAGCAGCAGGGTCAGCGCCATGCCGGGCACCGGCAACTGGCGGATTAGGAACGCCTGCATCATGTTGGGCGTGGCCCGCAGATCAACCCGTTCCCGCCAATGCGCCGTAAGTCGGTCGAGCATGCTGCGGCTGCCGATGCCGCGGGCGACGGCAAAGGTCAGGCAGGTGCCGAGCACGGAAGATGGCAGGGAGAGTTCCAGACCCAGAGTGCCGCCGAAGACCGCGCCGGCGAAGACGCTTGTCCAGAGCCGCGGGAATCCGCAGGCGCACAGCAGCAGGTTGACCGCGAAGAACACCATCGCGCTGGGCCAGAAGCCGTGCTGCAGGATCCAGGCGCGGGCGGCGTCGACATTGCTGAGCCAGGCGTGGATCTTACCGGCGTGGAAGAGCACCTCGACCGTCACGAGGAGAAATACCAACGTGGCCGCTCCCGTCAGGAGCAGCTTCAGTGGCGGCCACCGCCAGGCGCGGTCACGGAGGGCCGGGGTCATGCGACATCCCCGCCCGCCACCGGCGACACGGTGAACCGGCGCGTGCGCTGCATCAGCCAGCGCACGCCGAAAAGGTCGCGCGCCGTGCGCAGCAGGCGCCCGAGATTTGTGTACTTGCTCCTGCCGGCCAGCCGGGCCCGGTGCCCGACGGGCACCTGTACGATGCGCGCCCCCTGCAGCGAGGCCAGGACGGGCAGGAAACGATGCATGCCGTCCCAGTACTGCAGCGGCTTGAGCACGCCGGCGCGGAAGGCCTTGAGGGAGCAGCCGGTATCTATGACCTGGTCGTGGAGCACGGCGCGGCGCAGGCGGTTCGCGAGCCGGCTGCCCGCGCGCTTCGAGAAGGTGTCCTGGCGCTGCCGGCGGTAGCCGCAGCAGATGTCGGCCGCGCCAAGCGCCGCGACGCAGCGCGCGATGTCCGCCGGGTCGTTCTGTCCGTCGGCATCCATGAGCACGATGATATCGCCGCGGGCCGCCTGGATGCCGGCCCAGAAGGCCGCGCTCTGGCCGGAGTTGGCGCCGAGGGCGAAGAGACGCGCCCCGGACGGCTGGCGGCGGCAGAAGGCTTCCAGCAGCGGACGCGTGCCGTCCGTGGAGCCATCGTCCACCAGGACGATCTCGAACCGTCCCCCGGCGCCAGCCAAGACGGCGTGCAACTCGTTCAGTACGTCGGAAATGCACTCCGCCTCGTTGAAAACCGGAAGCACCACGCTAAGCAAGCTGTCGCGTCCATCCATGGCCAACTCCGCAGACAAAGTACCGGTGTCACGTCGTATTGTAGCGAAATTTTTCGTGGTTGCGAGCCATAAACCGCCTTTGGTCAAAGCCCCCAAGACTTTGTGGTTGCATCCGGCGGCGCATCAATATATAGTAGTTTTCTGTTGGCGGGAGCTAGGCCGACCGTGCTGGTTCCTGTTGCGGATATTTATCGCTGAAACCCCTTTCTTGTGCGAGCCAGACATGCCCCACCCGGAAATTGACGCCCTCTTTTCCCATGAAATCGGCATCCGCAAGCGCGACGGGCGCGAGGAGCCCTTCAAGTCCGCCAAGATCAC
>CAYRPP010000116.1:0-6111 GCA_964426115.1 uncultured Lentisphaerales bacterium
ACGGCGAGGACCGGCGCCTGCTGGCGATCGTCGGCCCCTGCTCGATCCACAACCTAGACGCCGCGCGCGAATACGCCCGCCGGCTGCAGCGGCTGCGTGTCGAGCTGGCCGACGCCCTCTGCATCGTCATGCGCGTCTACTTCGAGAAGCCGCGCTCGGCGCTCGGCTGGAAGGGGTTCATCAACGACCCCTACCTGAACGACACCTTCCACATCGAGGAGGGCATCCGGATGGCGCGCGAGTTTCTGGTGGAACTCGCCGAATGCGGCCTGCCCGCCGCGACCGAGGTGCTGGAGGCGCTGATGCCGCAGTACATCGGCGACCTGATCGCCTGGTCCGTGATCGGCGCGCGGACCGCCGAGGCGCAGACGCACCGCGAGATCGCCAGCGGCCTCTCGACGCCCGTGGGCTTCAAGAACGCGACCGACGGCTCGCTGGATGCCGCCATCAACGGCATGCGCTCGGCCCTGGGGCCCCACCACTTCCTCGGCGTGACCGAGGACGGCCTGCCCGCCGTCTTCGGCACCACCGGCAACCCGTATCCCCACATCGTGCTCCGCGGCGGACACCAGCCGAACCACGACGCCGCCAGCATCGCGGCCTGCGAGGCGGCGCTGCGCGCCGCGCACCTGCCCGAGCGGATCGTCGTCGACTGCAGCCACGGCAACTCCGGCAAGCGGCCCGAACGCCAGGGGGCCGTGCTCCGCGACCTGCTCGCGCAGATCGAGGCGGGCAACCGCTCGATCTGCGGCTTCATGCTGGAGAGCCATCTCGAAGGCGGTGCGCAGCCCATGCCGAAGGATCTCTCGCAACTGCGGCCCGGGTGTTCCGTGACCGATCCCTGCATCGACTGGTCGACCACCGACGCGCTGCTGCGCGAGGCGCGCGAGAGGTGGTTGATGGTTCATAGTTGATGGTTGATGGTTGATGGTTGATGGTTGATGGGTCGCTGAGAGAGCTTGAAACGCAAATGTTGATTGCCTCACGCATCGGCTATCTTGATCCAACACAACTCGAACCCCTGCAACAGCAAATGGACACCGTCGGCCGTCTGCTTACTGGTCTACGTAAGGCCATACAGAATCGCACAACCGCATCCTGATTTCGAACAAACGAGGAGCTACTGATGAACACCCTTCCCAACAACAATCAACAACCATCAACCACCCACCATCAACCACCAACCACTAACCACCAACCATCCACCATCGACCATCAACCATCAACCATCAACTACTCCCAGCCCGACGCCACGGGACACTTCGGCCCCTATGGCGGGCGCTATGTCGGCGAGACGCTGATCGCGGCTCTGACCGACCTGGAGGCCGCCTGGAACGCGGCGCGTGTGGATCCGGCCTTTCTGGCTGAGTTCCACGCCCTACTGCGCAATTACGCGGCCCGGCCCACGCCGCTCGATTGCGCGGAACGCCTCTCGGATCACATCGGTGGGGCGCGCATCTACCTCAAGCGCGAGGACTGCGCGCACACGGGCGCCCACAAGATCAACAATGTCATCGGCCAGGGACTGCTGGCCCGCCGCATGGGTAAGCGCAAGGTGATCGCCGAGACCGGCGCCGGCCAGCATGGTGTCGCGACCGCGACGATCGCCGCGCGCTTCGGCATGTCCTGCAAAATCTTCATGGGCGAGGAGGATGTGCGCCGTCAGGCGCCCAACGTCCTGCGCATGCGGTTGCTCGGCGCCGAGGTGGTGCCCGTCGCCGCGGGCACGCGCACGCTCAAGGACGCCATGAACGAGGCCCTGCGCTACTGGGTGGCTGAGGTCGAGGATACCTTCTACGTCATCGGCACCGTCTCCGGACCGCACCCCTACCCCGTCATGGTCCGCGACTTCCAGCGCGTCATCGGCGACGAGGCGCGACGACAGTTTATCGAACGCGCGGGACGGCTGCCCGACCTGCTGGTGGCGTGCGTCGGCGGGGGCAGCAACGCCATGGGCCTCTTCTATCCCTTCCTGGCCGATTCCTGCGCGATGCTGGGCGCCGAGGCGGCCGGCGACGGACTCGACACACCGCGCCATGCCGCCTCGATCAGCGGCGGCTCGCCCGGCACGCTGCACGGCGCGATGACCTACCTGCTGCAGAGCGACGAGGGACAGATCCACGAGGCGTGGTCGATCTCCGCGGGGCTCGACTATCCCGGCGTCGGCCCCGAACACGCCCTGCTGCACGACCTCGGACGCGTGCGCTACACGGGCGTGACCGACGCGGAGGCCGTCGAAGCCTTCCAGCTCCTCTGCCGCTTCGAGGGGATCATTCCAGCGCTCGAAAGCTCGCATGCGCTCGCCGCTGCGATCCGCGAGGCGCGGCAACGCCCGCGCGAGGAGGCGATCCTGGTCTGCCTCTCCGGCCGCGGCGACAAGGATCTGGCGCATATCTCGGAGTATTTGGCGAAAAAATCGAGTGAGTCGAAGGATTCGAAATAACCAATCCTCGATTCCATCGATTCCATCGATTCTCTCGAAACACAGGACCCCACCATGAACCGCATCGATCAAACCTTCCAGACCCTGGCCGCCGCCAAACGCAAGGCGCTGGTCGCCTTCCTGACGGCCGGCGATCCCGACGCCTCCACCAGCCTGGAAATCATCCGGGCCGCCTGTGCGGCGGGCGCCGACATCATCGAGATGGGCGTGCCCTTCTCCGACCCCACCTGCGACGGTCCCGTGATCCAGGCTGCCTCGGAGCGCGCCCTGCGCGGCGGCATGTCGCTGGCGGGGAGCTTCCGCCTGGCGGCGGAACTGCGTCGGACCGTGGCGACGCCCATCGTGCTCTTCAGCTACTACAATCCGATCTTCAAGTTCGGACTGGAGCGCGCGGCGGCGGCCGCCGTGGCGGCGGGCGTGGACGGCCTGCTCGTCGTCGACCTGCCGCCCGAGGAGGCCGGTCCGTTGACCGCCGCACTCTCCGGCACTGATATCCATCTGATTCGTCTGGCGGCGCCCACGACGCGGCCCGAGCGCATCCGCATGCTGGCCGATGGAGCGGGAGGCTTCCTCTACCTGATCAGCCGCACCGGCGTCACCGGCACCGGCGGACTCGACTACGCGGCCATCGCCCGCCAGGCAGCGGCGGTCAAGGCGGTCTGTCCGCATCCGGTCTGCATCGGCTTCGGCATCGCGTCGGGCGACGATGCGCGCGCGCTCGCCCCGCTGGCCGACGGACTCGTCGTCGGCTCCGCGCTCGTGCGTATCGTCGCCGGGTCGCCGTCCGCCGCCGACCTCCCCGCGCGCGTGGCGGCCAAGATCCGCGAAATCCGCGCCGGGATGGACGCATAGGCGCGTTTGCAGAGCGGCTGGCTAACCTGCCGTCCCACCTACACGCCACCGCCGTCCATGTGTTTTTGCGTGGCGCCCGACCGCACTACAAACTCAGGTGGTGGCGCGAGGCTGACGTTTTCGCCGCGCCGGACGGCGCGCGGACGGCGCGAACGCGGCCAGCGTGTCGAAGAAACGCGCGAAGAAACGCGCCGGATCCACCGTCACGGCCAGCTGGTGCGGCTGCTCTTTGCCCTCGTCGCGCGGCACCGTCCATCCCATGGTCGGCGCCGCCAGCGACACGTCCACGAACCGATCCTCGTAGGTGCAGACGTCCGGGTCGAACAGCCCGACGGCGGCCAGCGGGTCGTGGAAGGTCACCTGGGGGCAACGGCTGAACCAGACCTCCGCAAAATCGCGGACAGGGGCAAGGGCAGGGATCGCGGCAAAGCGCTCGCGCGCCTCGTCACTGGGCAGGCGGACCTGCGTGGTCACATCGAGGCCGTAGCTGACATGCAGGGGCGGACGCGCATGAAAGGTGTTGCCATAGGCGATGGCGGCGGCATGCGGATCACAGCGTGCGTTCCACTCGCCGCCCAGTGCAGTGTGGAACCGGCCGCACATCAGCACCAACCGCTTGAGCAGGGCGGGGAGCGCGGGATCGGTCGCGAAGAGCACGCCGATGTTGGTCATCGGGCCTACCGCCAGCAGCGTCACTTCGCCGGGATTGGCACGAATCGTCTCCCTCAGGAAGGCGATCGCGGTGTTCAAGCGCGTGAACTTCTTGTGTGGCCACGTTCCAAGGGCGTCGGCCTGCTGCGCCTGCTTCTGGGGCATGTCGATGAACAGGGCCGACTCGCAGCCCACATGAACCGGCACCGCGCCGCGACCGAAATGGCGGCAGACCGCCGACACCATTTCCGCGCGGCGCTCAGGTTCGCCCGTCACTGTGGTCACCCCGAGCAGCTCGCAGCGCGGCTCGCAGAGCAGGTAGGTCAGCGCCAGGGCATCGTCGATGTCGGTGCCGATATCCGTGTCGAACAACACTTTTTCAATTGGCATACGCACTTTTCCTCGCATTCCGGCTCCTGACGGTTTGCCACCGGTCTCACGCCCTGCGGCGTGGTTCATGCCTGTAGGGTAGTCCATTGCCGGGCCCTCCGCAAGCGACAAGCTGCAAGCTGCAAGGTTCAAGTCACAAGGCTTGCCAGACGGCGCGGAACATGCTATCTTACTATCGTAATCGAAAGCGGGCAGAGCCATGAATACGTACAATCCAGCAATGAATTATCCGCTGGGGAAGGAGCTCGACTATGAGCCTCCTCCTCAAGCTTCTCATCTATGCCGTGGTCGGCAGTAGCGAATGGTACCTCGCGCTCAGGCGCACCCTCGCCTGCGCCCGCGGCGAGCGCTCCCTGATGGTCACCATCGTTTTCCTCGAGAACATCCTCGGGCTCTGGGTGCTGGCGAACTTCGTCCGCGAGAGCGACTGGGCCGTGGCCATCAGCTACTCCGTCGGCGGGGCGCTGGGAGCATTGCTGATCAACGCCAAGAAGCCGGAGGCGGAACAGGAAACGGAATCCGACGTTGCCGCCATGGCCTCCGGCGGAGAACCGGAGCCCGCGCCGCTGACGGCGGGGGCCGCGGCCGTCGGCGCCTAGGCTGACGCTACGCATGACGCTGATCGACACGCCGCCGGTCTCTCTGGCCAATCTGGTCCGGAGGGACCGGCTTCTGCGCGCCATCCGGGGATTCTTCCATGCCGCCGGCTACATCGAGGCGGAGACGCCCGTGCGCATCCCGGCGCCGGCTGCCGAGACGCACATCGACTGCCCGGCCGCCGAGGGTGCCTGGCTGCGCGCCTCGCCGGAGCTCCAGATGAAACGCCTGGTGGCCGCCGGCGCGGAGCGCATCTTCCAGATGGGGCCCTGCTTCCGCCGCGGCGAGCGGGGGCGGCGCCACAACCCGGAGTTCTCCCTGCTCGAATGGTACCGCGCCGGTGCGGACAGCGACGCCATGCGCGACGAGTGTTGCGGCATGATCCGCCACGTGGTTCGCGAACTCGCCGGCGGCACGCGCTTCGCCTGGCAGGGAACAGTCGTCGATGTGGGAGGCGAATGGGAGCGCCTGAGCGTGACCGAGGCCTTCACACGCTGGGCCGGATGGGATCCGGTGCGCGACTGGGATCCGGAGCGCTTCGATGCCGACCTCGTCGGGCGCGTCGAGCCGCGGCTACCGCGGGAACGCCCCTGCATCCTGGAGGACTATCCCGCGGCGGCGGCCTCGCTGGCGCGTCTGCGTCCCGGCAACCCGCGGGTCGCCGAACGCTGGGAGCTCTATTTGGGCGGGATGGAACTGGCCAACGCCTACGCCGAGCTGACCGATGGCGCCGCCCAGCGCGCGCGCTTCATCGAGGCCAACGAAGCGCGACTGGCGGACGGACGCGAATCCTATCCGCTCGACGAGGAGTTTCTGGGTGATCTTGAAGGCGGACGCTTTCCGCCATGCGGCGGCATCGCCCTGGGCGTCGACCGGCTGGCGATGCTGCTCTGCGACGCGGCTTCCATCGACGAAGTGCGGCTCTTCTGCCCGCCCGTCGGCGGGCTGTGGTAGGTATTCGGCTGGTGTCCGTGGCGCGTCAGGCCCGGTGCAAGGGGCGGCGGCCAAACGAATGCTGGCGTTCAATCGAAAAGCCGGTTGCGCATGGGTTGCCATCCCCTACAGCGTCGTCGCCAGCAGCGTGGCGCCGGGAGCTCGGGGCGCAAACGTGTAGTCCGCCACACAGGCCGGGACGAGCAGGCTCTCGCCGGCGGCCAGCGGCTCGCAATATGTCCCCG
>CAYRPP010000117.1:0-6084 GCA_964426115.1 uncultured Lentisphaerales bacterium
GTCGGTCTCGCGGATGCCGACGCCGGTGATCCACTTGTGAATGGTCAGCATGGAGTGGTTCCGAAAATGGGATTGTCCTGATCCGACATTCACCGCCGCATCCGCGGTTCCAGCGGTTCCGCCCGCTCTCCGGCGGGCCGCTGCCGCACGGCGCGCAGTCCGTCGGGGAATATAGCACGCGCGCCGCCGGCCGACAAGCGGTCGGATTCCACGATCCGTCGCTCCGTCGCTTCATCGCTTCGCCGCTTCGTAGCAAGGGTCACGGTTCGCCGCACCGGCGTTTTGACACGGCCCGCCGCCTGCGCTACGATAAGGCAACGTGAACGTGCCCCAGGAAGATTTCTTCGAGGAGCCGGAAGCGGCGGAGGACGCCGCGCCGCCCAAGCCGGAGCGCGCGCCCCTGGCGGCCAGGATGCGTCCGGAGACGATAGAGGACGTCGTCGGCCAGGACCACATCCTGGGCGCCGGGCGCCTACTGCGCCGCGTGATCGAGGCTGACCGTCTGACCAACCTGATCTTCTTCGGCCCGCCGGGATGCGGCAAAACCTCGCTGGCGGAGGTCATCGCGCGCGCGACCCGGCGGCGCTTCGAGCGCTGCAGCGGCGTGCTGAGCAACGTCGCCGCGCTGCGCAATGTCTGCGAGACCGCGCGCCTGTTCCGCGACGGCCGCGGCACGCTGCTTTTCATCGACGAGATCCACCGATTCAACAAGGCGCAGCAGGACGTGCTTCTGCCGTATGTCGAGGATGGCACCGTGACGCTGATCGGGGCCACCACGCACAACCCGCAGGTCTTCATCAACACCCCGCTCACCTCCCGCTCACTGGTCTTCGAACTGCGCGCGCTCGACCGCGCGGCCGTGCGCCAGTTGCTCGACCGCGCGCTGCGCGACGAAGTCCGCGGCCTCGGCGCTGTCCGCACGGAGGTCGCCGGGGCAGCCCTCGATTTCCTGTCCGACATCTGCGAGGGCGACGCCCGCCGCGCCCTGACGGCGCTCGAGGTGGCCGTGCTCAGCACGGCGCCGGATCCCGATGGTGTCGTGCGCGTCGACGCCGCCGCGATGGAGGACTGCGTCCAGCGCCGCATGATCGTCTACGACCGCGACGAGGACGGCCACTACGACACGATCTCGGCCTTCATCAAGAGCCTGCGCGGCTCCGACCCGCATGCGGCGCTCTACTGGCTGGCCAAGATGCTGGAGGCCGGCGAGGATCCGCGCTTCATCGCGCGCCGCATGATGATCTTCGCCAGCGAGGATGTCGGCAATGCCGACCCCCGCGGCCTGACGCTGGCGGTTGCCGCCATGCAGGCATCCGAGTACGTGGGCATGCCCGAAGCGCGCATCATCCTGGCGCACGCCGTCACCTACCTCGCTACGGCGCCCAAGAGCAACGCCAGCTACCTGGGCGTGGAGGCCGCCATGGCCGATGTCCGCTCGGGGCGCGTTTTGGAGGTGCCCGAGCACCTTAAGAACATACATGTCAAGGCCGAGGGCAAGGCCGCCCCGGCGCCCTATAAGTATCCGCACGACTACGAGGGACACCACGTGGACCAGGAATACGTGCCAACCGCGGCGCGCTACTACCGTCCTGGCACGCAGGGATACGAAGAAATCATCGGCAAGCGCCTGAAGGCCTGGGAGGCCGCCCGTGGAACAACGCCCGGAACCGACTGACAAGCGCGACTGGCGCGATCAGATGCGCGCGCGGCGTCGCGGCGTGCCACCGCTGCTGCGACTGGCGGAGGGACGCCGGGCGGCGGTGCACCTCGCCTGTTGGCCCTCCCTGCCGCGCAACAGCATGGTCGCGACCTATCTCTCACTGCCCGACGAGTTCCCCACCGACAGCGTCAACTCCGTCCTTCAGGAGCAGGGCTGCCGCTTGGCGGTGCCCGCCTGGTACGTACAGGAGAAGTTCTACCGCTTTGCGTCCTGGCGTCCGAAGGAGCCGCTCATGGCCGGTCCCATGCGCGTGCCGGAGCCCCGGCTGAAGCGCTGGATCCCCACGGAGACAATCGCCCTCTTCCTTGTGCCGGGGCTGGCCTTCGACCTGGCCGGCGGGCGCATCGGCTATGGGCAGGGTTTCTACGACCGGCTCCTCTTAGGACGCCGGGAAAGCAGCCTCTGCATGGGGCTGGGCTACGACTGGCAGGTGGTCGAGCAGGTGCCGCAGGGGCCGGGCGACATCCGCATGGCGTGGATCGCCACGCCGCGGGGAGTGTCCAGGGCCGTGCCCGTCACAGGAAGATAATGGTTGCCGGTACCGACCCGGTCGCCGAACTGGCCGTGACAATCCGCCACTTCCGCCACTTCTTCCCGGAAATGTGTTATTTGGCATTGTCAAGGATGCGGATGCAGGGTAAGCTTCTGCGTGAACCGATCGAACCATGACCGCATGTTCCGCGTTGCAGACTCAGGCGGCACATGGCAGGAAATTCGGCATGTCCTCCCCTGCCCCGTGACGTGATCGGCGGCACGGAAAAAAATGTAGTTGTACCTCATGAACGACAAATCCTTTATCCCGGCGGACTCCGCGCCCGCTGCAGAACCTGGGCCCTGTTCCGCGGACGGGACGGCGTCCGCCGCCGGGCCGCGCGGCCACTTCATCCGCCAGTTCATCGAGCAGGACGTCAAGGCCGGGCGCAACGGAGGCCAGGTCGTCACGCGTTTCCCGCCCGAGCCCAACGGCTACCTGCACATCGGCCACGCCAAGGCCATCTGCATCGACTTCGGCATGGCGCAGGAGTTCGGTGGGCGCTGCCACCTGCGGATGGACGACACCAATCCCTCCAAGGAGGACGAAGCCTACGTCCGGGCCATAAAGGAGGATGTGCGCTGGCTGGGCTTCGACTGGGGCGAGCGCTTCTACTACGCCGCCGACTTCTTCGACCAGATGCACGCCTTGGCCGTCAAGCTGATCGAGGGCGGCCAGGCCTACGTCTGCGACCTCTCGCAGGAGGAGTGGAAGGCCTACCGCGGCGTGCCCACCTCGCCGGGACGCGAAAGCCCCGGACGCGCCCGCGGCGTGGCGGAGAACCTGGACCTCTTCGCCCGCATGCGGGCCGGCGAGTTCGCCGAGGGCAGCCGCTGCCTGCGCGCGCGCATAGACATGGCCTCGCCCAATATCCACATGCGCGACCCCGTCATCTACCGCATTCTGGAACAGACGCACTACCGCACCGGCAGCCAATGGCGGATCTACCCGACCTACGACTTCGCACACCCCATCGAGGATGCGCTGGAGGGCGTGACGCATTCGCTTTGCACGCTGGAGTTCGAGGTGCACCGGCCGCTCTACGACTGGGTCATCGACCGCATGCAGGAGTTCGGCCTGCTCGTTGTCCGCGACGGTCAAGCCATCCGTCCGCAGCAGCGTGAGTTCGCGCGCCTCGAGCTGGACTACACCATCATGAGCAAGCGCAAGCTGCTGCAGCTCGTGCAGGAGCAGCGCGTCGAGGCGTGGGACGATCCCCGTATGCCGACGATCTCCGGACTTCGCCGGCGCGGCTACCCTCCGGAGGCCATCCGCGACTTCTGCGAGCGCATCGGCGTCTCCAAGTACAAGAGCGCGACCGAGCTGGCGCTGCTGGAATCGTGCGTCCGCGAGCGGCTCAACCTCACGGCGCCGCGGCGCCTGGCAGTGCTCGACCCCCTGAAGGTCGTCATAGACAACTACCCGGAGGGTGACGAGGAGTGGTTCGAGGCGGTCAACAACCCCGAGGATCCCGCCGCCGGCATGCGCCGCGTGCCCTTCTCGCGCGAGCTGTGGATCGAACGCGATGACTTCCGTGAGCAGCCCGACAAGAAGTTCTTCCGCCTCGCCCCGGGACGCGAAGTGCGGCTGCGCTACGCCTGCCTCTTCACCTGCACTTCCGTCGAGCACGACGCCGCCGGCCGCGTGACGGCAGTGCATGGCACCTACGACCCGGCCTCGCGCGGCGGCAACGCGCCCGACGGACGCAAGGTGAAGGGCACCATCCACTGGGTCTCGATCCGGCACGCGCAGCCGCTGGAGACGCGCCTCTATGACCGCCTCTTCACGGTGCCCGACCCCGAGGCCGACGCGGCGCGCCCCTTCACCGACTTCCTGAGCCCCGACTCGCTCCGCTGCGTCAACGCCTGGGGCGAGCCGGCCCTGACGGAGCTGCTGCCCGGCGAGACCGTGCAGTTCGAACGCCTCGGCTACTTCTGCGCCGACCGGCGCCACTCGCGCCCCGGCGCCCCGGTGCTCAACCGCACCGTTACCCTCAAGGACTCACGGGGCAAGGCCTGAGGACGTCGCCGCCCGCGCGGACCGACCTACGGGGTTCCACCAACCCAACCGCCAACCATCAACCAGACGCATGAAAATCTACATCGTGACCGATCTGGAAGGGGTGACCGGAGTCTTCAAGTTCGCCCAGACCCGCGAGAAGGGCACACCCGAGTTCCACGAAGCCATGCGCCTGCTGATGGGCGACATCGCGGCCGTCGCCGAGGGACTGCGGCAGGGCGGCGCCACCGAGATCCTGGTACTCGATGGTCACGATGGCGGCGACAATTTCATTCCCGAGTGCATGGTCGCCGGCGTGCAATACGTCACCGGCAGGCCCCGCCCCGCGCTGCTGCAGGAGCTGGACCGCTCGTTCGCGGGCGTCGTTCTGCTGGGCCTGCACGCCATGAACGGCACGCCCGACGGGGTGCTGCATCACACGCAGAGCTCCCTGGCCGAGGCCAAGTACTGGTACGACGGCGTTGAGCAGGGCGAAATCTACCAGTCCGCCGTGTTGGCGGGCCACTTCGACGTTCCGGTGATCCTGGTAACCGGCGACGCGGCGGCCTGCCGCGAAGCGCGCGGCCTGCTGGGCGACGATCTGCCTACGGTGGCCGTGAAGCGCGGCATCAGCCGCGAGGCGGCCGTGCTGCTGGCGCCGGCGGAAACGCGTCCGATGCTGGCAGAAGGCGCCCGGAGGGCAATGGTCGGTTTGTCGCGGCGCCGGCCATTGAAGCCCGCGTTCCCCGTAGCGCTGCGCCTCCGGGAGCTCCGCAACCGCGATTCGACACTGGAGCAGTCCTGGTTCACCGAGCGCGAGGCGCAGGTGAAGTGCGGCCTGGACATCCTCCGCGGTTCCCCCGCCTGAGCGCGCGGAACCATTCAAGGCACCGGTGCATGCGAACGGTGCCCCCGGCATGGCGCCGTGTCTTCTTCAAGAACTCTTCATGCGCACACAGAAAATGCGCAATCGAAGAAACCCGCACAATCACACACCCACACACTCGCTCACAACCGCCGCCACGCGCTCCAAATCCCCGCGCGCAAGTCCTGCCCCCGATGGCAGGCAGAGTCCCTGGCGGAAGAGCCGTTCCGACACCGCCCCGCCATGGCACCGCGCGCCGGCAAAGACCGGCTGCGCATGCATCGGTTTCCAGACCGGACGCGACTCGATGTTCTCCGCCTCCAGCGCCAGCCGCACCTGCTCCGGGGTGACGGCTGTCCGCCGCGGATCGAGCTGCATGATCGACAGCCAGCGGTTGCTCTCCCCGTACGGGGCCTCAGGCATCCACGAGATCGCCTCGACATCCCGCAGCCGCTCCTGGTAGCAGGCGGCGATGGCCCGCTTGCGCGCGAGGATTACGTCCAGATGCGCCAGTTGCCCGACCCCGATCGCGGCGCAGATGTTGCTGAGCCGATAGTTGTAGCCCAACTCGCGGTGCTCGTACCAGACCGCCGCCTCGCGCGACTGCTGCGAGCGCTTGCGCGCCCGCGCAATGACGTCCGCCTGCCGCGAGGCCAACATGCCGCCGCCGGAAGTGGTGATGATCTTGTTGCCGTTGAAGGAGTAGACCGCGGCCCAGCCGCCGTCGCCCGCCGCGCGGCCACCGTACCGTGCGCCCAGCGCCTCGGCCGCATCGATGATCAGCGGCACCCCGTGCTGCGCGCAGAGCGCCTCGATCCGATCGTAGTTGCAGCACTGTCCGTAGAGATCGACCGAGACCACCGCCTTCGGTCGCCGCCCGCTCCGGTCCGCCGCCGCCAGCGCCTCCGCCAGCAGTTCCGTGTCCATCGTCCACGTGGCCGCCTCGCAATCGACGAAGACCGGCTCGGC
>CAYRPP010000118.1:0-6083 GCA_964426115.1 uncultured Lentisphaerales bacterium
ATCCTTGGGCTCTTCTTTGCCGCCTGCGGCGTTACCCAGCTTCTGAAGAAATCCCAGTATTTTCCGACGACCAGATGAAGCCCTTTCCTGGCGTGGGCGTGCCGTGAACCGCTAGGCTTCTCCTGCGGCCGCGGTTTCACCGCGCGGCCAACATTGACCACAGGCACCGGAGAATCACACCATGACCTGCACTGTCGCCGTTCTCGGAGTCGGAGGCATCGGACGCCATCACGCCAACTGGTGGCGGCAGGAGGGCGCGGAGGTCGTCGCCATCCTCGGGCGCACGCCCGAGAGCGTCCAGCGCAGTGCCGCGCGTCTGAAGGAGCTGACCGGCTTCGCAGGCGGGGTCTACACCGACCTGGCCGCGCTCCTGCGTGAGGCGCATCCTGAAATCGTCGACGTCTGCGTGCCGGCGGCGGACCACGTTTCACTCGCGCGTCAGGCGCTGGAGGCCGGATGCCATGTGCTCTGCGAGAAGCCGCTGGCCTTCGATGCCGCCCTGTCGTCGGCGGAACTGGAGCGGCAGTCCCGCGCGCTGGCTGCCCTGGCGCGGCAGCGGCAGCGGGTCTTCGGACTATGCTCGCAGTTTTCGGTCGCCGCCCGCACCTGCCGCGAGCTGCTGGCGGCGCATGCGCCGGGCGCCCTGCAGCAGATCGCCATCGAGCTGCGCTCGCCGGCGCGCGGGCGCGCGCCCGACCCGGCCCAGACCTGGATCGACCTGGGGCCGCATCTCGTCGCCGCCCTGCAGACGCTGGCGCCGGACGCGGAACCCGGCTGGGGCGCGTTGCGTGCCGTGGCCGAGGGATACGAGGCGCGATTCGACTTTCTGCTGCAAGACCCCGGCACGTCGCCGGTCACGGTACACCTGGCCGTCGGCTTCACCACGGGCGAACCCGCCAACGTGCGGCGCATCACGCTCAACGGAACCCCCTTCGACCTGCTGGGGGAGACGGGGCCCGACGGGCTCTTCCGCATGCGCTACCATTCCGGGACGGCCATCGACGAGCCGCGTCCCGATCCGATGCGCCTGCTGATCCGCGAGTTTCTCGCTGGCCGTCCGCCGCTCGGCCCCGAGGCCGCCTGCGAGAACCAGCGCCTGCTGCTGCGCCTGCTGGCGGCCCTGCCGCGCCAGTGACAGCCGGCGTGGAAGCCGGCCCTCCAGTTGGTGGTTTCTGGAGGGCGCGGTTCCACCCGCGCCGCATGGCTTCAGGAATCAGGGTGCGAGCAGTCCGTCGATGGTGGTCGAAAGGATCGGAGGAATGCCGAGGAGGTCGACAGTGTAGTCCTCGAAGTAATAGTGGGAGGGGGGCTCGGTGCGCAGCAGCCAGATCTCCCCGCGGGATGCATCGTCGCGGTGGATGAAGAACCGGTGCGCGAGGCAGATGTCGTCCGCCGTGCCGGCCACCTCTCCCGCCGGATTGTAGATGGTGGCCTTGACGCGTTCTCCGCCCGAGCCGGCCACCAGCACGCAGCAGTCGGCGACGCCGGCCGGCACGTAAAAGTAGAAGATCCCGGGTCGTCCGAAGAAGCTGAAGGGGCGCTCCTGCGCCACCAGGGCCAGCGCCCGGGGGGCGACATTCCGATGCTCGTCGAGCGTCAGCTCCTCCTTGCGCGGCGGCGCGGCGGGCGCCAGAAAGCCGCAGGCGCCGCCGGGATCGCAGGAGACGATGAAGGCGCCGCCGGTCGCGGCGGTGAACGCGAAGGTTTCGGGATGGCCGCGGACAAAGGCATGCGCCAACGGCACCTCGCCTCCCCCGGGCGACAGTATCTTGACGGGCATGGGCTTGTTGTCCTCGCCGACGCGCTGGAAGTGGGCCGTGAACGCCACGGTCTCGCCCTGGTCGGCATACAGCACATACTGGAAGGGACCGCGCTGAACCGGATAGCCCGGCCGCGGCCGCGGGACGCCGTCCGGGTGGCGTGGCGCGGCGACGTCGCGCAGGGGCCTGAGGCCGGTTTGCCGGACATCCGTCTTGACCAGGCGCCTGGCCAGGGCCTGCTGCGCCGCATCCAGCGGCTGCATCTGCATAAGGTCGCGCCAGAAGTCGTCCAGGCGCTTGATGCGGCCCTTGCGGCTGATCTCCACGCAGTTGGTCATCGTGCAGTCGAGGATTTCCATCGGCGGCTGGCTCGTGCCGAAGCTGGCCGAGAAGCCCGAGAAGCTGTTGCTTACCACCTGGCAGTTTTCGAAGGCGAACGACATCGGCGGCGACGACTTCCCGACATGCGTCTGGATGATGATGCCGTGGACGTTGTTAGAGAATACGCAGTCCCGCACCGCGACGCGGTAGAAGGGCGCGCCCTCGAAGTCGATGCCCGCCTGCGGCGCCGTGCCGCTTGTGTTGCGGATCAGGCAGCGCTCGATCAGCAGGTGGTGGACGCAGATGACGCTGATGCCCTGGCGGTGGTTGTCGTCGATGTCGCAGTCGCGGATGACGATCTCGCGGCAGTATGGCAGCCGCTGGTTGCGGCGCCCGCCGATGTAGATGCCGTCGCCGCCGCTGGATTTTAGCGTCAGCCCCTCCACCCGCACGTTCTCGCAGCTTAGCAGCGTGAGCGTGTGGCGCCACTCCGCGCGCGCGTAGAGGTTGGTGTCCTGGTAGTCGCGCTTGTGCATGCGGAGTGTCGCGCCGGGGCCGCGGATGACCAGGTTGCTCTGCCCGAGAGCCGTGAAGAGCGAGTCGTTGCGGCCCTTGAATCCGCCGCGGATGGCCTCGATCACCGTGCCGGGCTCGAGCGTGATCTCCAGGTCGCTCGGCAGGAAGAGGGGGTGGACGATCCAGGGCGTGCCCATGTCGGGGATCGTGAGCCGCCGCACGCCGGAGGTCAGGGCGGCCTGCAGGGCGGCCGTGGCGTCCGCCGCGTCGAAGCCCCACCAGTCGGCGCGCGCCGTCTCCACCTGACCCGCCCGCGCGCGGGCGATCTTCTCCGGCGCCGGCGGCTGAGCGCCGAGCGCGGCGGCGGCGAACAGGGTTCCGGCGCCAACCGCCAGTGCCCGGGCGGCGTGGCGTCTCATTTTGTTTTTCCGTGCCGGGCCGTCTGGAAGAGATCGACGCTGCCGAGCACGTTGAGCCCGGCCGCCTTGAGGGCCGCCACCGCCTTTTCGGCGTTGTCGAAGCGGAAGACCAGGACGGCCTCCTCGCCGCGCCGGAAGGCGAAGGCGTACATGTACTCGATGTTCACGCCGGCCGCGTGGATCACGTCCAGCAGGGCCGCCATGCCGCCCGGCTCGTCGCGCACCGTGGCGGCGACCACGTCGCGCACATTGACGATGTAGCCCGCCTGGTCGAGGATCTTCTGCGCCCGCTCCCACTCCTCGACGATCAGGCGCACGATGCCGAACTGCTGCGTGTCGGCCAGGGAAAGCGTGACGATGTTGATCTTGGCCTCCGCCAGAGTGCGGCAGATGGCACCCAGGTGCCCGGGCTTGTTCTCGAGAAACAGCGAGATTTGCTTGATGGTCATGGCCTCTCCTTATCCGTGGCCGGCGCGCTCACACGCGCCAGCGCAGGTATTCGCGCTGCGTTTCCAGTTCGTTGTAGAATGTTAGCGTATACGCGGCGGAATCGCAACCGGCGGTTGGCGAAAGCGTCACGTCGATGAAGGAGTAGAAGGGTTCTCCCAGGTGGATGCTGCGCACCGCCAGCCGGGCGCCGGCCGGCGCGAGGGGCCGCAGCGGAATCCAAGGCGAGGCGTGGCCCGGCCAGATGTAGTCGGGACGGTCGGGGCGGGCGTCGGCGAGCCCGTTGCGGGTGATCCAGCGCAGATGGCGGAAGGCGCCCGTGTCGTCGAGCGTGCCGAGTTCCATGGCGTTGTCGAAGAGATCCCACCAGAGCGACTCCTCGTAGGGCGTCGAGAGGTTCTGCACCGCGACGCGCATCCAGACCTCGGGCCAGGGCGGGGGCGTCTCGCGCAGGCGCCGCTGCGTCTCGACGGCCTCCAGCCAGGCGCGGTCGTGTGCGTCCTGGGGCGGGTAGGGCCGCGCGTAGGCCGCCAGCGCGTCGCGCCAGACCTCCGGTGCCGAGGTCAGCAGCCATCCCGCGACGCCATGCGCCGGCAGGCTGGCGGCGAATTCGCCGCCGACTGTTGCCAGCGGCAGGGGGTCGCCGGGCGCGTCGAAGCCGGGCGCCAGATGCCAGCCGGCGGTCGGCGCCACGCCCGTCCGCGGCCAGTCGATGGCGACGCGGCCCTCGCGGTGAACGCCGTCGAAGTTCGCCAGCAGCAGCAGCGCCGAGCGGCGGTCGGCCGTGGCCAGCATCGAAAAACCGGTCGACGGCGCGCCGCAGCGGCCGGCGCCGGTGCCGTTGTAGTCGTTGAAGACCGCCAGGTCGCGGTAGCCGCGCAGCAGGCCCCAGAGGCGCCAGAGGGGCCGCAGGTAGCGGTCGCCGATGCCGGGTTCTTGCGGGTGGGTCAGCGACGAGGAGTAGAACTGGGTGCCGAGCGGCACGTGGGGGAACTGGCCGGTGACCGCGAGGAAGGGCACCATGGCGGCCGTGCCGTATTCGGGGAAGGCTGCCGTCCACATGGAGCCCGGCACCGAGGTGGCGGCGCTGAAATAGGCGTGGTGGCGGCGGTCGCGGATCATGACGCCGCGCTCGCCCTCGCCGGATACATAGCCGTCCACAAGGCCGCCCGTCATGCCCACGGCGGAGAAGCTGGGGCCCGTGTGGCTGAAGAGGACCCCGTCGGGGCCGACCAGCCGGCGGCGCTGGCGCATCGCCAGGTAGTGGCTGCGGTAGAGGACGTGGCCGCCGGGGGCATTCTCGTCCGGGGGCAGGGTGCGCGACAGGGGGCTGCCGAAGTCCATGTAGAGCCCGTCGCCCGGCTTGAGGAAGGCGGAGAACCAGTCGCAGGCCTCCTCGGTGGCGGCGTGCTCGTTGCCGCGGATGTAGAGGGCAATGCGCAGGCCGGCCGCGTGGGCGCGGGCGACGATCCGCCGCAGGCGGACGGCATCGTACGGCACGCCGCCGTTCTGCGCGTCCATGCGCCAGTTCTCGTGCAGCACCAGGATGTCGGCGCCTGCCGCGACGATCTTGTCCAGCTGGCGGTCGTCCGGGTAGCGCTGGTAGTTGTCGAAGTACTGGAACATCCGCAGCGGCGGCAGGTGGCGGCGCGTGGGTGCCGCCGCGACCAGCCAGCCGAACTGGTTGCGCCATTGCCAGGGACGCCCGCGCGCGCCGCGGCGTTCGACATGGAAGCTCCAGCGCAGGCGCGGCTGCCCATCCGTCCAGAGGATCTCGGTGCGGCACGCCTCCGGACGCCCCGTGAGCGTGCTGTGCGCCTCGACAAAGCATTCCACATGCGCCGCGGCGCGGTCGGGCGCGGCCAGGTCGAAGCTCACCTGCGGCAGGATCTGCCCGTCGAAGCGCCGGTCGCCGCCGCGTGGCAGGAAGCGCTCGGGGGCGGCGCTCTGGATGTCGGTGCTTTCGTTGCCGCGGCGGGGGCGGACGAGGAAGCCCCAGGCGACGTCCGGGTAGCCGCGCAGGTCGAGCGGGATCTCCAGCGCGAGCGAGGCGATCTCGGGCGCCTCGGTGCTCTCGACCAGGAAGAAGGCGTTGACGAAGGTTGTGCCGTCGGGCCAGCACTCGAAGCGCAGCGCGAGCTGGAAGTCGTCGAGCAGACGGCCGTCGGGCGCGCGCCAGCCGAGCTTGCTCATCTCCAGCCGCCAGGCGCCCCCGCGTCGGGAGATCCGCACGTCCGTATCCGCCACCTGGCAGGCAGTGGCCAGTGTGCCGTCGCCCAGCTCGCAGCGCAGCCAGGGGGCGCCGGGACCGATGAGCGTGCCGCCGTCGAGCGTCACGCGGCCGGGAAAGGCCCCGCCGTCCTCCGGCCAGACGAGGCGCACGCGCTCGCCGGCATACTCGATCCGCCGTTTCATCGTCATTTTCATGCCCACTTTCTATTGATTGCGATCCCGATAGCGATGGCGATCGCGACGTTGGCGGCCACAGCGGGAATTGCTGCGGGAAGGGCCTGCGCGCTTGACGCCGGGCCGCCGCTTGTACTATAAACATTCGCGTTGCGTTTTCCGCGGGCGTAGTTCAATGGTAGAACTCCAGCCTTCCAAGCTGGCCACGTGGGTT
>CAYRPP010000119.1:0-6076 GCA_964426115.1 uncultured Lentisphaerales bacterium
GCCTCGGGGCGGCCCACCGAGACGACCACCTGCCCGGTCACCGCACCGCAGGTTGCGCGCACCTTTAAGACCTCGCCGGCGGGCGGAAGCGTCGCCTGCGTTGTGGCCATGGCGGAAGCCGCGCCCTGCGCGCGGGCCAACAGGCTGCCGCACGTCAGAAGCATCGCGAAGCTTAGGGGGTGTCGCATGTTTCTCCTTGGTAGATGAAAAGTCAGCATACTGTATTCCGGCAGGTGTGCATACTAATTCCGATGCAGTTCGGTAATCGGTCTGATGTGTTTTTCCTTATGCTCCTAATCTTAATCTTAATCCTCTTGGTGAATTTCCCCGCCTCATTTAAAATAAGCCGCCAGAAAATCATCTTTTGCGCGGCGAATGACATCCCTGTTCTCCTGCTTGGAGATGTCCCATCCATATTTATCGTTCAGGATGTCGACACATATTTCCAGCGAGACGATGCCGTCGAAATTCCTGCGCTCCAGGCCGGAACGCATCCGCGCAAAATCCAGCGTTCCGCACCCGGGCAACAGATGCTCGTCACGGGTGCCGTGATTGTCCGTGACGTGCAGTTCATAGATGCGGAACGGCAGTTTTTCGACGTATTCGTCGAGTCCCATCCGCTCCTGGCTGTTACTGGTGAGGTACACATGGGCGTGCCCGGTGTCGAGGATCATCCCCGCGTCTGGCGCGTTGACGAGCAGGTTCTTGATCCGCTGCATCTCGCCGAGCGAACTATACCCTTTGCCGGATGGCATGCCGCAGGAGTTCTCAATGCCGTACCCGATGCCGTATTTTCCGAAAAAGTCAGCCTCCATCTGGAACAGGCGGAAGGTCTCGTCCGGCAGATAGGTGCGGACGGAACCGGCGGGAACCGCCGAGATCGCATCGGAGCAGCAGGAAACGACGCCGTTTGTATGCTCATGCCACCAGATGACGTCATCAAACAACCGCGCCGCGAAATCCATGTCGATCTTGTTGTCCGGCGTCAGATTGGCCTGCACATTGCCGTGAAACGTCAGGGAGAACTTGTTCTCCCGTATCGCGTGCGCGGCTTCCTCGCGCTCCTGCCTGTCGGCATTCATGATGCCCTGCAGCCAGGCAATGGACGAAAACCCCTCCGATGCAAGGAACGCAACTTTCTCCGGAAGCGACACGCCATCAAGAAGCCATCCGCAAAAACCAAGTTTCATAATCGTACATTTTCCTTTCCGATCCGAGGACGAGGACGAGCGGCACCCCGTTCGTATGCCTGCTCGAAACAACCGATTGTCCATCATGCCGGTGGTAGAGTAAAGGGGATATGCAGTTCCGGGTAAAATCTCCGCCCCGTCAATTCAGTCTATACAATTCCATGTCTCACGCATGCGCTGGAAACAATGCCCGGCCAGTATTTCGTGGCCGCCCTCGAACAGCGTCACCGCCACCTGCGGAATCTCGCGGTGGAACACGACCGCGCGTCCGTCCAGTGCGCCGGTTGCGTCCGGGTCGCCCCTTTCGTTCAGCAGATTCGCGATCTCCGCCTCGCTCACCTGCGCATCCGCCCGCCCGTATTGGCCGGCCAGCCGGTTGAAGAAGCGCAGCGACTGCGAAACGGGAACGCTCCCCGTATGTCCGTCGTGGATTCCGGCATACATCTCCAGCCGGGGACGCGGCAGAACCGGCCCGCCCATGAAGAGCGGCGAACGCCTCCGCGCCTCCTCCTCGTCCAGCTTCTCTTTCGAACCAGTGACGTCCAGGATCTCCTGGGCGTACTTGCTCTTGCGCGCGACCGACTCCTCGTACCAGGCCGCCAGATCGGAAATCGGCACCCACGCCAGGCAGAGGCGGATGTTGTGGTGCGAACGCATGTACGCGCCCAACGTGGCGTATCCGCCACCCGAGACTCCGGTCACGAAGACGAAGCGGTCGTCGACCGGCGCGCTGGCTTTTGCGTAGGCGATCGCATCGTCGATGTCGGCGAGCGCCTTCTGGCTCAGGCATGCATCCGGCGTTCGGTTGGGTCCCCGGAAATCGGGACGAATGTAGTTCCAGCCGGCCCGCAGCACATGCGAGGCCACCGGATCCTCGAATTCGTAAGTGACTGACCACGCGTGCAGCGAAACGACCAGCGGCAGCTTCTTCGCCGTCGGCGCCGTCAGGAAATAGGCCGGCTGGAGGATCCCGTCGATCGAGGACGGTATCTCCACGCGCCGGAAGGGGGCCGGCCAGACGTTTCGGGACGCGTCGCCTGGCGGCGCGCACTTCGGGCCCTTGAGCGCGGAACCGTCAGCGGACCGCGGCAGGGCGTTGGCACTTGATTGCATGTTAAGAATCTCCATTGTCTACACGTTCTACAAAGAATCAAGCGGGCGTTCCCAAAAGGCGCATGGTGGTTCTGGTGAGGTCTACCTCTACCTCTACCTCTACCTCTCGCTTTTCACGGTCAAGGACACCATCGGAACCGCAATGCGTCCCAGGATGCGATGCGGCGGCATTCTAACACAATCTCGTTCTCACTAGCAGCCCTTGGCGCGGTTCAACCTTCAGGGGGCGCATCCCCGTTTCGCTGACTTGGTTCAGGCACCCAAAACTGTTGTGGTTGCGAATCAGGGCTCAGGGTTCGGGGTTTAGCATCGAACGGGGTGCCGCGGGATATTCAGAAAGGTAGGGCGAGCTGTCCCCAGCGAGCCGCAGACTGGAAAAAACACACGCCCCGGCGCGCGGCTCGCTGGGGACAGCTCGCCCTAACTGTTTGGAGGCCTGAGCGTTAACCTCCTGCGCTTCTTCATCGGCATTTCATGCTCTCCTCGCGCACTCCCCGTGGCCCACCGAATACCCGGCCCGGCCCCTGGGGGTATTCCAGATCTTCACCGCTATGATACAATCGAATGGAAGCGGGAGATCATGAGCCGTCCGGAATATCAGTAACAATCAATGGCTGGAGGCGCTACGTCAGGCCTTGCGGGTGGGGGCCACGCCCCGGGCCAGGATGGCGACCGCCTCGCTGCCGCTCTTGGCGGCCATGAGCGCCTCGCGCCCGGCGTCGTCGAGCGCGCGCATCAGAATGCCCGTCAGTCGCGTGTAGGCCGTGGTGACATCCATTGGCATGAGCACCATGATGAAGATCGTGGCGGGCCGGCCGTCCAGCGAGCCGAACGCGATGCCCCGGCGGCTGATGCCCAGCGCGCAGACCATCCGCGAGACCGCCTCCGTGCGCGCGTGGGGCAGGGCGATGCCGTGTTCGAGCCCCGTGCTGCTCTTGCTCTCGCGGGCGAGGATCGCCGTGCGGGCCTCGGCGAGGTCGGTCACCACCCCGCTGCGCGCGCAGAGCGCCAGCAACTGGTCGATGACTGCCTCCTTGGTGTCGCCATGCAGGTCAAGCGAGACGCTGTGCCACTGGAGGCAGGCGAGGGGGTTATCGTCGGCGCCGGCCGCTGCGGGCCGGCGGCCGTCGAGGGACGAGGCCCCGCTCAGGATCTCGAGCATGTCCTCGGCGGAATCGCATGCCAGGAGGGCGGCGCGCCCCTGTTCGTTTAGGATGCGGCTGAAATAGGCGATCGCCTGGAGCTGCGGCGCCGGCGTGGCGACGGGGGCCAGCAGCAGGATGACGATCCGCACCCGGCTGTTGTCGAGTGTGCCGAAGTCGATGCCTTCGGGTTTGATGCCCACCGCGCAGACCAGGCGGTCGACCGCGCTCGTGCGGGCGTGCGGCATGGCGATGCCGTTCTCGAGGCCCGTGGACATGCCCTCCTCGCGCGCGATCACCGCGCTGAGCGCCTCGTGGCGGTCGCTTACGAGTCCCTCGTCGTCGAGCATCTCGATCAGTTCGCTGATCGCGGCGGCCTTGGTGTCGGCCAGCAGCCGGGGCCGGAGGGTGCCGACGTTGAGCAGCCCGCCGGGAGTCCTGTCGGGCACGCGCCGCGCGGCCGTCTCGCGGACGACGTTGCGGCGCAGCTCGGCGGCGTCGAGCGGCTGGCGCAGCTCGCGCAGGTGGTTCTCGATGCCCGCCAGCACCTCCAGCATGGCGCTGTTGACGAGCGGCTGGTCCTCCTCGGCGCAATCGACGATCAGGCTGAGGCCCTCGGGCCGCAGGCCGATGACGGAGCGTTCCTTTCCGAGCTGGTATATGGCCGCATGGCGGTTGAGGAGTTGGACGTGGAAGCCCTCGGTCTCCAGCACATCGATCAACCGCTCCAGCAGGGCTCGCGGGGCGCCGGGCGATGTGAACGTGAAGCGCAACTGCCGGGGCGGGCAGAGCCGGACCGGTTCGCGGATCCCGTGGCCGTCGCTCCCGAAGGCCAGCGCGAGCAGCGGTCCCGCAGCGGCCGAGGTCGCCAGCACGAGCAGCAGGAGCGTGGCCAGCGCGGCGGGGACGAGAATGCCGGCCAGGAGACCGAAGGCCGCGATCGCGAGGCAGATTTCACCGCGCGGCACGAGTCCGGCGCTGACGCGGAACCACCCGCGCGTGTTGAAGCCGGCCAGGCGCGCGGGCAACCAGGCCCCGGCCAGTTTCCCGCCGACCGCCGCGGCCAGGAAGCACGCCGCAAAACCCCAGACGGCGGGCGCGGCGAGGGCGGAGAAGTCTAGGCGCATCCCGAGCAGGGCGAAGCAGACCGGCAGGAAGGCGGCATGCAGGAAGGCCGTCCGCTCCTGGACGGCCTGCCGCCAGTCGGTGCCGGCCAGCGTCAGTCCGCAGGCGAAGGCCGCGGCCATCAGGGCCAGTCCGGAGCGGCTGAAGAGTCCCGTCACGATCAGCGCGCCAGCCATGAGCAGGGCCGGAATTCCGTCCGGGCGGTCGTGGTGGCGCGGGGGCAGGCTGAGCTGGCGCGCTACCATCCAGCCCAGCAGGCCGACAGGCAGCGCCAGGGCCGCGGTGCGCAGGGCCGCCAGGGTGAATAGGATCGGCGCGGAGATCCCGGCATGCCGTTTCCCGACCGTCAGCGCGCCCGCCGCGACCGCCAGCACGATCATGCCCGCCAAGCGGTCGGAGACCGCGGCCGACATCATGCCGAGGCCTTCGGGCGACTCCAGCTTGCGCCGGCCGGCGAGGGCGCGCGCCGCCAGGCTGGCGGACGAGAAGAGGGCCGCCACGCAGAGGTAGAGCCCCGGGGGCGAGGCGAGGCGCATTGCCTGCCCCGGCGGGAGAAGCCGCCCCAGGAAATGGATCGCTGCAGCACAGCCGGCCAGCGTGCCCAGGCTGCCGCCCAAACCGATCCAGATGCCGCCCGGCCGACGACGGCGCAGGAGCTGGAGGTCGGTCTCGATGCCGACAGTGAAGAGCAGCGAGAGGATGGCGAAGAGGAGCACCGCGAGGAAGGCGCCGTCGGGTGCCAGAAAGCGGTCGGCGATGCCCTGCAGTCCCTCCGGATGGCCCGGCAGCGGTATTCGTCCAAGCAGCGCCTTTCCAAGCAGCAGGCCGCCGCCGACCTCGCCCAGCAGGGCGGGCAGGCCGAGCGACTCGGCCGCCAGGGCGCCGAGACGCGCCGCCGCGATCAGGATGCCTAGGAGCAGCAGGAAGGCGGCCATGGGGTGGGCCTCGGCGGGAACCGGCGTCCCAGGCGTCGCGCCCTGGAGTCCCGGGGCGGCGAGGCAGGCGGCCAGAAGGAGGGCGCGGCGCAGGAACGCGCGCCCGCCACCCCATCCGCTAGGGCTGCGGGAGGGGTTTGCTGGAGTGGGGTTCATCGGCCGGCACCTCTTCCAACGTCTGGCCATCGACGATCGTGACGGCCTTGCGCGGCTCCATGATCACCACGCGCGGCAGGCCCTCGCGTCCGACGATGCCGGCGATGCTGCGCAGGACGCGTTCGGATACCTCGCCCTGCGGCACGATCTTGACCGGCGTGGCGCGGGTGGCGCCGGCCTTCTTCAGCGTCTGTGGCAACTCGTTCAGGATGACCGGCCTGCCCTGGAAGGTGATCACGCCGTTCGCCGCAACGTAGACAAAGGCAGTCTCGTTGCGCGACAGGCTGTTCGTCATGCAGGCCGCCAACAGCAGTCCGCTTGACAGGCAGCCCAGCAGGGCGAGGCACGCACTTGTTTTTTTGCGCATGAGTGATAGCATAACACGCGCTTGACGGATGTCACGGAAAAATGGAAG
>CAYRPP010000120.1:0-6004 GCA_964426115.1 uncultured Lentisphaerales bacterium
CGCCGCGCTGTGGCAGGCGTTGCCAGGGCGCGTGCAGTCGGCGGGCGCGGGCGCCGCCTTGACGTTTGACTAGATGAACAACTCCGAGAAGCTTAGTAACTGGAGAAGCGAGACAACATGAAGCAAGAGAAGAAGCAAACATCAGACACGGGCGCGGAGGGATGCGCGGCAGGCGGAACTTGCGGCAGCGAGTGCGGGAGATGCAGCGGCGCGCAGGAGTCACCGAAGCCCGTCAACACCATCCGCCACAAGATCCTGGTCATGTCGGGCAAGGGCGGTGTCGGCAAGAGCACCGTGGCGGCGAATCTGGCCATCTCTTTGGCGCTGCAGGGGCGCAAGGTGGGTCTGCTGGATGTGGACATCCACGGCCCCAGCATCCCCAAGATGCTGCACCTCGAGGATGCGGAGATCGGGGCCAACGAGGCGGGCTGGATCCAGCCGGTGGAACTGGCGGGCGTCAAGATGATGTCGATCGGACTCCTGCTGCGCGACCGCGACGCCGCCGTGATCTGGCGCGGCCCGCTCAAGATGGGCGCGATCAAGCAGTTTCTGGAGGAGGTCGAGTGGGGCGAACTGGACTACCTGATTATCGATTCCCCCCCCGGAACCGGTGACGAGCCGCTCTCCGTCTGCCAGCTCGCGGCGCCGCTCGATGGCGCCGTCATCGTGACGACCCCGCAGGATGTCGCGACCGCCGACGTGCGGCGCTCGATCAGCTTCTGCCGCCAGCTGGATCTGCGCGTGCTGGGCGTGGTCGAGAACATGAGCGGCTTCGCCTGCCCGCACTGCGGCACCGTGACCGACATCTTCAAGAGCGGCGGCGGCGAGCGCATGGCGGAGAGCATGGGCGTGCCCTTCCTCGGGCGGATCCCGATCGACCCGGCCATCGGCGTCTCCTGCGACGACGGCAAGCCGTTCGTCTATCACTACAACAAGACGGAGACGGCCAAGGCGTTCGCCCGGATCACGGAGCCGATCCTCGCCCTCGCGGATGGCGAGACCGGGTGCGAAACGAATCCAGTGGACAACACCAACAAGGAGACAGGGAAAATGAAGATCGCCATACCGACCGCGGCGGGCAAGCTCTGCATGCATTTCGGGCATTGCGAGCAGTTCGCGATTCTCGACGTGGACGCGGATTCCCGCGCCATCACCGGTCAGCAACTGGTGACGCCCCCGCCTCACGAGCCGGGCTTGCTGCCGAAGTGGCTGCACGAACAGGGGGTCAACCTGATCATCGCCGGCGGCATGGGCCAGCGCGCCCAGGGCCTCTTCAACGAGAACGGCATCCGCGTCGTGGTCGGCGCGGCGGCCGAGGCGCCCGAGCAACTCGCATCCCAGTATCTGGCGGGAACACTGGTGTCCGGAGCAAATGTGTGTGACCACTGAGCACAAATCCAGGTTCAAGGCACTTCAGTCAAGCCTGCACGCGCAGTGCCTTCTGTGTGGCGCTGACCACCCACAGGAGCTCAGGCTCGTGCTCAGCACACATGCCGATGCGGACCTCAAGGGCTTCAAAGGCGCCGGGAAATGGTTCAAGGGCCAGTAGCTGAGCACGACAATGGTGACTGACGCAGTTGACCCTGCCGACGGGTTGCTGCCACGCGGGCGGAGCCAGTGAAATGAGGCGGCAGAATGCAGACAACGCAAAAAGGAGACAGAGAGATGAGCGAACAGACAGTGACGAGATTGCCGTTGATCGGGGAGAAGGCTCCGGCCTTCAAGGCGGAGACCACGCAGGGACCGCTCAACTTCCCAGACGATTTCAAAGGGAAGTGGGTGGTGTTCTTCTCGCACCCGGCAGACTTCACGCCGGTATGCACAACGGAGTTCATGACCTTCGCCTCCATGCAGCCGGAGTTCGAGAAGCTGAACTGCAAGCTGCTGGGGCTCTCGATCGACAGCACCTACAGCCACATCGCCTGGCTGCGCACGATCAAGGAGAAGATCGAGTACAAGGGCATGAAGGGCGTCGAAGTCAACTTCCCGGTCATCAGCGACCTGACGATGGAAGTGTCCAAGGCATTCGGCATGTTGCAGCCGGGGGCGAGCAATACGCAGGCCGTGCGGGCTGTGTTCATCATCGACCCCGAAGGGAAGGTACGGGCGATTCTGTACTACCCGCTCTCGAACGGACGAAACATGCAAGAGGTAAAGCGGCTACTGGTCGCCATGCAGCATTCGGATCAGTACAAGATCGCCACGCCGGCCAACTGGCAACCGGGCGACGACGTGATCGTGCCGCCGCCGGGGTCGTGCGGAGTGGCTAAGGATCGTATGACGAAGCCAGATCCGGACGTGAAGTGCCTGGACTGGTTCATGTGCCTGAAGAAGTGCCCGCACAAATAGGGAATATGAGTGGGCCGGGCGCATTGCCCGGCCCACCATTCTTGTGGGCGGATCACAGCATTGAGACAAACACGGAGGCTCCAGAATGAACGCCATCCAGACAGGCGCCGCCCCGGCGGCCATAGGCCCCTACAGCCAGGCAATCTCGGAGGGACGGTTGCTTTTCACATCCGGGCAGCTTCCCATTGACCCGGCCACGGGCGAACTTCGGAACAGCGATATTGTCTCAGCCGCACGACAAGTGCTACTGAACCTGCGCGCCGTGCTCATTGCAGGAGGGGCCGACATGAACACCGTGATCAAGACAACGGTGTTTCTGAAAGACATGCGCGACTTCCAGGCGTTCAACGGGGTCTACGCCGAGTTCTTCAAGGAACCGTTCCCGGCCCGCAGTTGCGTTCAGGTGGCCGCCCTGCCCAAAGATGGGCTGGTGGAAATCGAGGCCGTCGCCGCGAGAAAACGGCTTGACGCATGTCGAGTGGATCGGACCCACGCAGACGGGCGTTTCGAAACAAGGGGGATGGAGTGATCACACGCATTCTTGCCCTCCTGTGCGCGGTATGTCCGCTCTGCATTGCCGCGCGGCGTTGGCCCAACAGCGGGTGGTCCCGTTTCATGATAACCATCGAGCGGCGCTGCCCGTTCTGTCGTGCCTATCGCCAATTCCACGCCAAAACGCAATGAACTGCTCCGGGCACACCATCACCGGCCAGCGGCTCCTGACGCCTCCGCCGCATGAGCCGGGCGTGTTGCCGAAGTGGCTGCACGATCAGGGGGTCAACCTGATCATCGCTGGCGGCATGGGGCAGCGCGCCCAGGGCCTCTTCAACGAGAACGTCTGTGACCACTAGGGAGGGAGAGGCGGCGATGCTCGCCCTGCGGGAGCGGCTGCACGGCCAGTGCGTGCTCTGCGGGGCGAACCATCCGCACGGACTGCGCCTGCGGTTCAACGTGCATGAGGACGGGCATGTGGAGAGCACATTCGACTGCCACCGGATCTGGCAGGGCTACACCGGACATCTGCATGGCGGGGTGATCTCGGCGCTGCTGGACAGCGCCATGACGCACTGTCTCTTTGCGCGGGGATGCATCGGGATGACCGGGGAATTGAAGGTGCGCTTTCTCGCGCCAGTCGATGTCGACACCCCCGCGGTGATCAGCGCCCAGCTTTGTGAATCGCACGGTCCGCTCCACTGTCTGCGGGGCGAGATCAGGCAGGGTGGCAAGGCCAGGGCGAAGGCGACCGCCAAGTTCATGGAAGTGCCCGCCGCCAAGGCGGTCGCTGCGCCGCCGGCTTGATTGGTGCGCGTCGTTCCGTGTATGTTGTCATTACCGGTATGGCAGTGTTTTGATCACAGCCGAACGAGGAGACGAAACCATGAATGACAGCGAGCTCTCCATCATCCGCAGGCATCAGCTTTCGGAAATCACGGAACATCACATCTACCTGCAACTGGCGGACCGCCAGCAGGACGCCAACAATCGCGCCGTCCTGGAGCGTATCGCGGCTGATGAGAAGCGGCATGCCGCGCTCTGGCAACGTTACACGGGCGAAGCGGTCGAGCCCGACTGGGGCAAGGTCCGGCGGCATGTCTGGATCTGCCGGCTACTCGGTCTCACCTTCGGCACCAAGCTGATGGAGCGCGGCGAGGACCGCGCGCAGCGGGCCTACGGCGAACTGCCCGCGTCCATCGCCGAGGCGGAGGCGGTCCGGAACGACGAGGACGCGCACGAACAGGCCCTGCTGAACATGATCGACGAGGAGCGGCTGCGGTACGTCGGTTCGATCGTGCTGGGCCTGAACGACGCGCTGGTCGAGCTGACCGGCGCGCTGGCGGGCCTGACGCTGGCGCTGCAGAACACGCGGCTGATAGCGATGACCGGCTGCATCACCGGCATCGCGGCCGCCTTCTCGATGGCCGCCTCGGAATACCTGTCGACCAAGACCGAGGGGGAAGGGGAGAAGAAGCATCCGGTCAAGGCGGCCGTCTATACCGGTGCCGCCTACATTCTCACCGTGATCCTGCTCATCCTGCCGTATCTGCTGCTGCCGCACTATCTGCCCGCCCTGGGCTGCACGCTGGCCGTTGCCATCGCGATCATCGCGGCATTCAACTACTACATTTCCGTAGCCCGCGATCAACCCTTCGGACGACGCTTCGGCGAGATGGCCCTGCTGAGCCTCAGCGTGTCGGGGATCAGTTTCCTGGTCGGCTTCCTGCTGCGCGGCCTCGGTGCGGAATGAGGGTGAAGGGTTGATGGTTCAAGCGCCTTTCTCGCGTCCCGTGTCTTGCTGGACACTGGTTCAGAAGCCGTAGCGCACGCTGGCGTAGAGGTTGTTGTTGCGCTCGAACTGGCCGAAGAAGGTGTGGTCGTCCGCGCCGACGAAGATATTGCCGCCCATTTCGACGATCCAGTGGTCGTCGAGCTTGTAGCTCGCTTTGGGACGGAGGAAGGCGTCGTGGTCGGAGGGCGACCAATAGAGGAACAGGCCGAGGTTGAGGTTCTGGTTGAGCAGCAGCTTCGTGAGGCGCAGCGTTAGCACGTGGCGGTACTCGTCGCGCGCGGCCAGGCCGTCGGGTAGCGTGGCGCGGTACGCGTCGTAGTCCCGAAGGTTCTCGACGTAGTACTGGAAGCCGCCGGTCAGCTCGCGCATGAGTTCCTGTTCGTAGCCGACCAGGTAGCGCACCTCGCTGTTGTTGATCATCGGATCCGTGCCGTCGCGGTCGTCGATGGAGCGGTACCATCCGGTTTCGAGGCTCAGGATGCCGTGTCCCAGGGGGCCGCGCGCGCTGGCCCCGCAGGCCTGCAGTTGCGGAAAGAGAGCCGTGCCGCGCGCGGGGTCTGAACCTCCGGGGCTCTTCCAGAAGCCGTCGTAGCCGTAGAGGGCGACCTCGTAGCCGCCGAGGTTGCGGTAGAGGCGGGCGGCCCACTCGTCGTCGTCGAAGGGCTCGTCGGGAATGTCGGCCTGGACCGGGGCGTCGCGCCCGGCGCGGCGTCCGAGGCCGGCATTCCAGTAGGAGATGCGCTGGCCGTCGATGAAGCGGTCGCTGTCGAAGCGCGGCGCGTAGACCAGGTCGAGATTGGCCCAATCGCTGAAGAACGAGGCCTTGGCGGCGTCGGACGGGGCCTTGAGGTACTCGTCGTCGCGTCCGATGAAGTAGGCGTTCCAGTCCTTGGGAAAGAGGTCGTTGATGAAGAGCATGTCGCCGTTGCCCCACGTGTTTATCTGGCGGCCGAGCTTGAGGTCGAGGAACGCGGCTGGGCGCAGCAGCAGGTTGGCCTGGCGCAGGTCGACCGCCCCCTCGCCGCGCTCCAGACCGACGGAGTGATCGTTCAAAACGGGGTCGTAGAGCAGATCAGCGACGACCTTGACGGCCGCGCGTTCGGCCGCCTGATCGAACTGGATCTGCAGGCGCGTCTCGCCGAGGGAGGAAGTCTTCTCGTGGGGATCGCTCTGCAGACGGACGCCGCCGCGCGCTTCCCAGAAGCCGCTCAGCCATGCTGGCAGGCGTTGCCCGCCGGGGGCGGCGGAGCGCGCTTCACCGCCGGGAGGCGTCCCCAGTCCCGCCGGCAACGCCGGTTCGGTGGCGGGTTTGGGCGCGGCGGCCGCGCCTAGTCCGGCTGGCAGTGCGGGTTCGGTGTCGGGTTTCGG
>CAYRPP010000121.1:0-5969 GCA_964426115.1 uncultured Lentisphaerales bacterium
TTTCGGCCACCTGGGCATCTTTCCCGAGCAGCGCGAGAGCTGGCGCTGGATCGGCAAGCTCGTGCAGGCCGCCCGCGCGGCCGCCGGCGAGGAGCCCGTGCGCGTGCTGAACCTCTTCGCCTACTCCGGCGGGGCGACCCTCGCCGCCGCGCGCGCGGGCGCCGAGGTCTGCCACCTCGACGCCTCGGCCGGCATGGTCGAGTGGGCGCGGGCCAATGCCGCGCTGAACGCGCTGGAGCAGGCCCCCGTCCGCTGGATCGTCGACGACGTCCACAAGTTCCTGACGCGCGAGATCCGCCGCGGCCGCCGCTACGAGGGGGTCATCCTCGATCCGCCCAGCTTCGGCCGCGGGGCGCAGGGCGAGGTCTACAAGATCGAGCGCGACCTGCCGCGCACGCTCGACCTCTGCCGCCAGCTCCTCTCCGCGGCGCCGCGCTTCCTGCTCCTCAGCGCGCATACGCCGGGCATCACCCCGGTGGTGCTCGAGAACCTGTTGGCCGAGCGCCTCGAGGAACTGCCGGGGCAGATCGAGGGCGGCGAGATGCTGCTGGCCGGCGCCGAGGGTGTGCGCCCGCTCCCCAGCGGCTGCCTGGCGCGGTGGCATGCGTCGACATCATGCGCCAGCCATGGCGCCGGCGGCTCGCAGGTACGCTCGCCCTCCAGTTAATTCCCCATGAAAACCATTCGCGACTACCTTGACGAGGCGGAATCACGCGGTCCCGGCCGTCCGGCCCAGAAGTTCTTCCAGAATGCAGCCTGGGTCACGCGCAGCTATGCCGCGTTGCGCGAGCGTGTCGTCTGGGCCGCGGCCGTTGTGCAGCGCCTGGGCATCGAGCCGGGACGCCACCACGTGGCCCTCATGCTGGAGAACGGCCCCGAGTGGCAGGAGATCTACCTGGCCCTCGCCGGCAGCGGCGTCGCCGTCGTGCCGCTCGACCCGAAGCTGCGCCCGCAGGAGGCCATGCACATCCTGCGCGACTCCGAAGCCGTGGCCATCTTCGCCGGCGCCCGGCTGGCGCCGGTGCTCGACGCGATCGCCGCCCAGCTCCCGCGGCTGCGCACCCGCGTCTGGGTCGGCGCCGGCGCGGCGCTCGCGCGGGAGCTGCGGGACGGCGCCAACCAGGCCTACGAGACACTGATGGAGCAGGCCGCCGGGGCGCGCGACGCGGCCCGGGAGTGGTTCGAGCGGCACAAGCCCGCGCCTGGAACGATCGCCTCGATCCTCTACACGTCGGGAACCACCGGCAAGCCGAAGGGCGCGATGCTCTCGCACGGCAATTTCACCTCGAACGTCGAGGCCTCCATCCGGCAGGTCGGCTTCTATCCTTCCGACAACTTTCTCAATATCCTGCCGCTCTTCCATTCCTTCTCGTTCACGGCCAACTTCATGCTGCCCCTCGGCCTGGGCGCCTGCTGCAGTTTCGTGCGCTCCATCAAGACCATCTCCGAGGACATGCGCCTGCTCCGGCCCACGGTGATGCTGGCCGTGCCGCTGCTGGCGGAGAAGATCTACGAGCGGATTCAGGAGCAGATGCGGAAGAGCGTTGCCGCGCGCGTGCTGCGCGCGGCGGGGCTGCGCGCCCTCGTCCAGCGCCGCATCCGCGCGCGCTTCGGAGGCCGTCTGCGCCTGATCGGCATCGGGGGCGCGCCGACGGCGCCGGCCACCCTGCGCGGCTTCCAACAGCTCGGCATCCCGGTGCTCGAGGGTTACGGCCTCACCGAATGCTCGCCTGGAGTGGCCTACCCCAACCTCGACAACTACGTCGTGGGCACCGTCGGGCAGGTGCTGGACAACCTGGAGTACAAGCTGCTGGATCCCGACGCCTCGGGGGCCGGCGAGCTCTGTGTCCGCGGTCCCAGCGTCATGCAGGGCTACTACAAGAATCCCGCGGCCACGGCCGAGGTCATGGATGCCGACGGCTTCCTGCACACCGGCGACCTGGCGCGCCTCGACGACCGCGGGAACATGACCATCTGTGGACGGCGCAAGGCGCTGATCGTGAACCGCGAAGGCAAGAACATCTACCCCGAGGAGATCGAGCAGGTCATAGAGCGCTGTCCGTTCGTCAAGGATGTGATCGTGCTCGGCTACCAGGCGGACGACGAGACGGGCGAGCGTGTCGGGGCGCTCATTGTCCCCGACACGGACGCCCTGGCCACGCGTCATGGCGAGCCCGCGGCCACGCGTTGGGGCGAGGCGGTCGCCGCGCGCTGGCACGCGGCGGTCGCGGCGCGCCGCGGCGGCGGCGCGGTAGCGGCGCAACAGCAGGGCGAGCCTCTGTGGACACGCGGAGAGCAGGAGGCGTTTGTGCGCGACGAGGTCGCGCGGCTCTGCCGGGAACATCTGGCCGACTACAAGCATCCCCGCAAAATCGAGATGCGTGCCGAGCCCCTCGAACGCACTTCGACCATGAAGGTGCGCCGCGTGGTCTACGCCGGCGCGCTCGACGAGCGCTAGCCTGCCGCGGCTTGCGGATCAGCGCGGCGGCCGCCCGCCGCTGGCCGCCGCCGCCGGGAGCGTCCGGCCGCTGACACCGCGGCAGGAGAGCAGCATGGGCACGTCGGCGTCAAAGGGCGGCTTCTCGAGGGCCGCCTGTATGATGCGCTGCAGCAGCTCCGGATAGCCGATGCCGGCGGCCAGGGCCGAGCGCGCCAGGGCGACATCCTCCTCGAGGCAGGGGTTGCAGTTCACCTCGAGGATGTGCGGCTCGCCGGCCTCGTCGAGCCGCAGGTCAACGCGCCCGTAGCCCCAGCCGCCCAGTGCGCGGAAGGCGGCGATGGTCAGTTCGGTCAGCCGCCGCCCGAGCTCGGGCGTCACCTCGGCGGGGCAGATGACGGAGGTGCGCTTGTACTCGATGCTGTTGCCCATCCACTTCGCCGCGTAGGACATGATCGGCGGGATCTCCGCCGGCAGGGCCGAGTAGTTCACCTCGGCGAAGGGCAGCACCTGCAGCTTGTAGCCGCCGATGATGCCGATGTTGAACTCGCGGCCCGGCAGGAAGCGCTGCGCCATCGCCGGCTGACGGTATTCGCGCAGGATGATGCCGACCTGCCGCCGCAGCGCCTTGACCGACGTGACCACCGAGTCGCGCGTCAGGCCGATGCCGGCATGCTCCTGCGAGGGCTGCACGATCACCGGAAAATGCCAGCGGGTCTGGTCGACATCCTTGACGCGCTCGAGCAGCCGCGACTCCGGCGGCACGGGGAGTCCCGCGCCCTGCAGCAGGCTGACGGCCATGTGCTTGTAGCGGCAGAGCCCCAGCGCCAGGGCGTGCGAACCGGTCAGCGGATAGCCCATCATGCGCACCAGCGCCGCGACGCGCATCTCGTAGAGCGCGCCGTGGATCGTGTCGTCGAACTGGTTGAAGACCACGTCGGGGTTCAGGCGCGCCAGCCGCCGCTGGAAGCCCAGCAGGTCGTTGGAGAATCCCAGCACGGTCACCCTGTGGCCGAGCTTGCGCAATGCGCGCGCCAGCGCGCGGATGAAGACACGCAATTCGTCGGTGCCGCCATGATCCTCGGGCGTCTCCGGCACCGCCCCGCGGTGGCTGTTGTAGATCAGGACAACATGCAGCGCGCGTATGCGTTTCATTTGTGCCAGTGTAGCACCTAAGCGCGACAATGCAAATATCGCATTCTTCCGCCGGTTGCGGATTCTTCAGGGGCGTGGTAAAGTGTGGTTGTACGCCTCTGATTTTGACCGCTTAACGGGAGATACGACATGCTTGCAGCCGGAGCCAGACTGGACTTGAAGATAGAGGATGTGGCCTACCGCGGCCCCGGGATCGCCCGCTACGAGGGGCTGGTGATCTTTATCGAACGGGTCGCACCGGGCGAGCGCGTCGAGGCCGAGATCACCGCAAGCAAGAAGAACTTCGCCGAGGCGCGCGTGCTCCGCATCCTCAAGCCCTCGCCGCACCGTATCCCTCCCTGCACCCTGCTGGCCGACGGCGTCTCCCTGCCCGGCTGCGTCTACGATTTCCTCGACTACCCGGCCGAGGTCGAGGTCAAGCACCGCCAGATGCTTGGCCTGCTGCGCCATGTTCCCGGCATCCGCGAGGCCGCCCTGCCTCCGCTGGCCTCGCCCTCCGATCTGAAGTACCGCAACAAGATCGTTTTGCATGTGCAGCGCGCTGGCCGCGATCCGGCGCGCATCGGCTACTACGGCGACGACAACCGCACGGTCGTCGACATCGAGCGCTGCCCGCTCGCCTGCGACGCCATCAATTTCGCCTGGGCCGCGCAGCGCGACGAGGCGCGGCGCAAGCTGGAGAACGGCCAGCGCCTCACCCTGCGCTGGACGCCCGCGGATGGCGTCGCGAGCTGGGTGGACCAGGCGTCCGAGGACGCCCCTATGCTGACCGAGGAGAGTTCCGCCGGCCCGCTGAAGGTGCCGCTGGACGGCTTCTACCAGGTGAACACGGCCGTGGCCGCGGAACTGGTGCGGCAGGTGCGTGAATGGTACGCGCGGGCCGCGGAGGAGAGCGGCACGCGGCAGCTGCTCGATCTCTACTGCGGCGTCGGGGTCTTCGCGCTGGCGTGCGCGGCCGACGGCGCGGGGCCGGTGCAGGGCTTCGAGAGCGTGCGCGCATCCGTCGCCGCCGCGCGCCAGAACAGCCGCGAGCTCGGCCACGCCGCGACCTTCCACTGCGCGCGGGTAGAGGAGGCGGCCCGCACCGGCTTCGGTGATCTCGACCTGTCGCGCCACATCGTCATCGCCGATCCGCCGCGCCAGGGGCTGGAGCCGAACGTCATCGACACCCTCGGCAACGGCCGTGCGCCGCACCTGATCTACGCCGCCTGCGATCCCGCCACCCTGGCGCGCGACATCAAGCGGCTCACGTCCCTCGGCTACCACCTGCGCGCGGCGCGGATGCTCGACATGTTCCCGCGCACGCGGCACTTCGAGACCGCCGTCTGGCTATCGCTGGGCTGACCGGCCTAACGGTAGAGCGGGCCGAGCGTCTCGCAGGCGCGGAAGTCGTCGCCGCCGCAGCGGTCCCAGAAGGTCGGACGGAAGCAGTCGGCGCGGTCGATGTTGTGGAAGTCGACCGGGATGCGCAGCATGGCGTTGAAGGTGATGAAGTCGGCGCCGATCAGGCCGAAGCTGTTGCCGTCGTGGTTGGGCCCGATGCGGTTCATGTACTCGAACGAGCTGAGCCCGCGCGGCGTCCAGTAGCTCTCCGGCCAGGTGGCGTCCGTCACGCGGCTGATGTGGTCCTCGACCCGTTTCGGCAGCTTGACCGTCTCGCCCTCGACGACGGAGCAGGTCAGCCGGTCGCCGACGGCGTTGTAGCGGTAGGCGGTCATCGGGACGCCGCCCGGCGTGCGGTAGTGGCTGGAGAGTCCGTCGCCGGGGAAGTACTGCGGGTTGCAGGCCATGAAGCGCGTGCCCTTGAGGGCCAGGTCCTCGATCCGCCGTTGCAGCGCCGGATCCGTCTGGATCGCGCGGGCGACGGCCTGGACCGTCTGGCGCGGGCCGCCCTTGACGAGCTTGAAGATGTCGAGCGCGTAGTCCAGCGCGCCGGCGCCGGAGTTGCGCTTGTCGATGAGCCCGTTCGGGCAGAGCCGGCCGACGTCGACGCCCGTGGCCTTGCGGATGCTGGCCGGCGTCCAGTTGGTGCGGATGTCCGCGAAGAGCTGCGCGACGCCGCCGGAGAGCAGGTTGCCGACCATCATGCCGATGGCGTTCTTGCCGTCGTTCTCCGTCGCGACGATCATCGGCGCGCGCGGCCCGTTCCAGTCGAACGAGCTGTTGAGCAGCGCCTCGGCGACGTCGAACGTCGAATAGTAGTCCGTCCACTGGCGCTGCCCCTGCGTGCCGGCGGCGAAGGCGTTGTAGCCCTGGGCAAGCTCGACGTTCGCCTTGAACCCCTGCTTGCGCCCCGCGGCGGGGTCGGCCAGGCGGGGGTTGCCGATCATCAGGTCGCGCACGATCAGCGCCAGCTTGAGGCTCTCGCGCAGGAGCT
>CAYRPP010000122.1:0-5839 GCA_964426115.1 uncultured Lentisphaerales bacterium
GTCGTCAGGTAGAGGGGTTCCTCGTCGACGACGAGCCGCGCGGCGGTCTGGTTCTTCGCCACGGCGCCGCACATCGTGGTGCGTGTGTAGGCCTTCGCGCCGCCGAGATCTAGCGCGACGTCCGTTTCGCCGCGCGCGGTCCAGAGAGCGTAGACCCGGCCGCCGGCCTGTTCGAATTCGAGGCAGTAGACGGTCGGCGAGCCCGTGGGGAGCTGGCGGACGAAGGTGGCGCGGTCGAGCAGCAGGGTGAGGGTGGCGGTGGCGGAGAAGGCGTCGTTCGGGTAGGCCAGCGGCCAGCGCGAGAAGGCGCCGTAGCCCCAGATGGTGTCGTAGTAGCTGTTGGCCATCTCGGCGATGCCGACGACGGGGATGTTGCGGTAGCGCCAGGCGTGGGCGATGAGGGCGTCGCGGACGATGAAGGCCGCATCGAGCCCGGGACGGAAATGGCGGCGTATGCGCGACTTCCATTCGTAGCAGGCGTCGGGAACGACATTGGCGTAGCCTTGAAGCTCCGCGAGGCGCCTGAGGTTGAAGGCGGGATAGGCGGTGGAGAGCTCCGGCGGGATGGTCATGCCGACGCTCTCGTCGCCCATGGCGTCGATCAGGCCGGGCGGGAGCTTCTCGCGGAACATCTTGGCGAGGGGCACGAGCGATTCGCCCGTGTTGCCGATGACGAGGCGGACGGACGGGTCGGCGGCGCGCCAGGCCTCGGCCACCTCGCGGGCGATCGCGGTGCGCTTCTCGTCCTCCTGCTTCTGCTCGGGAGTGACGGTGGTCGTGCCGCCCAGGAGCTCCTCGGGGAAGGGCCCGCCGCCGCCGCTCTCGTGGAAGATGAGCGCGGCCTTGCAGTGGGGATAGCGGGCGGTGTAGTCGCGGGCCTGTTCGATCATCGCCTGCCGGCGCGCCTCGGCCGTGGCGTCGGGGGCGACCGTCGGGCGGAGATGGGGAAACTGGGCCAGTGTCAGCTGGTAGCGGCGCGCGACCTCGTTCGTCTCGGCGAGGGCGCCGAGATTGGTGCGGTGGACGCCCATGCGCCTGATCATCTCGCCCCAGACCGCGATGTCGCGCGGCGTGCCGTGGGCGCCGTTGAAGTTCCAGGTGTAGTAGGGAGCGTCGTAGCCCGCCTGGCGGGAGTCAGGCGGGAGGAGCGCGAAGCGCGCGCGGTGGGTGACGAGGGGCTTGCCGACGGCATCCGTGAGGGTGAAGACGGCGTTGTAGGGGCCGTATTCCTTCTGTCGGAAAGTGAACTTGCGCTCGGTCGCGCCGGCGAAGCGCTCGGTGAAGGTGTCGAGCGCCGCGCCGTCGCGGTCGGTGACGGCGCAGGTCACCGTGTAGGCGGCCTTGTCGCCGGGACGGACGGGGGTAGCCCGGACCGTGAAGCCCGCCGGCTCGTCCGGGTAGTAGGTGTTGTCAACGCGCGCGGGGAGCACGACGAAGTCGACGGGCGAACGCTCGAGCGTGGCCGCGAAGACCTGCACGGAACTGAAGGTGTCGTAGTCGGGCGAGCGCTTGCGGCTCAGGTAGTAGGTGTCCTTGCGGTAGGTCGGCCCGAGGAACTCGAAATCCAGGTTGGGCAGATCCTGCATCATGAGCACGTCCTGGATGGCGCCGGCGTCGAAGTCGAAGGCGACCTCGTAGAGCGGGACGTCGCCGACCTTGCCGACGGCGCGGACGTTGGCGGGGAGGGGCGCGTCCGATCCGGGGGCGGGGAGGCGGACGGTGGTGTCGCAGACCGCCTCGGAGCGTCCGTCGCCCGGGCGGAACTGCGTGAGGCGCGCGGTCACGACGGGCAGGAAGTCGGCGGGGGCGTCCGGATCGACCGCGCAGAGGGCGTGGGCGCGGATGTACTGGCGCGTGGGCACGGCGAAGTGCATGCTGGAGGGCATGGCGTCGAAGGCGCTGCGCTGGAGGTAGCCGTTGCACTCGAGGGCGAAGGAGCCGAGGTTCTCGCGGCAGAGGGCGAGGTTGAGGGCCTTGGAGGGATCGGCGGGCAGGAAGGGGACGACGCCCGACCGGTAGTCGAGCCGGCCGGAGAGGGAACCGAAGGGGCGGTCGAGGCCGTTGACGTCCAGCGGGAGGTAGAGACCGGGGGCGGCGGTTTTGCCGGCGGGCTCCGCCCGGACGAGGCGCACGCTCGATCCCGGTCCGCTGAGCGCGGCCGTGAAACCGGCGAGGGGGGCGGCGAGCGGCAGGTCGCCGACGAACTTGGCGTTGATCCAGACTTCGTAGTTGGTCGCGACGCCGGTGGCGCGGAAGGCGATCTCCAGGGCGTGGTTGTCGGCGGCGGGGAAGGCATCCAGGTGGGCGAGGATCTCGGCGAGCTCGGGCGGGTTGTAGCGGTAGTCCGGACGCGGGCGGGTATAGACGACGATGCCGCGGCGGAGGTTCGGCGAGGCGACGGAGAGGAGAAGGTTCGAGATGACGCAGTTGCCGGGAAGGGGCTTGAAGCTCCCGGACGCGGCATCGTAGGCGCGGTATCCGAAGGGCGCCCGGCCATCCTGGACACGGAGGCGGACGGGATGGGAGGTGCCGTTGAGGAGCGTGAGGTTGATCACATCGTCCTTGCGGCGGGTGTCGGTGGAGGAGCGATAGGCCAGGACAAGGCCGCCGAGGGGGGCAGTGTTGGTGTAGGCGCCGGGAGCGGCGGGCGGGGGCGTGGCGCGCGCGCTGGCGGTCGCCGCCGCGATTTTCCCGACGTAGTTGCGGAAGGCGTAGGGATCCTCGTGCGTGCCGTTCTCGACGATGCGGATGGAGTCGAAGCTGACGGCGACGTCGGAGGCGAAATTGTAGCCGGCCAGCCGCCCCGCGGGGAGACTGGCGGCGCACTCCTCGGCAAAGACGCCGCCGCGGTATATGAAAAGACGCGCCTGACGGCCCTGCACCGCGATCAGCGCCTGGTTCCAGTTCCCGTCGTTGACAAAGCCCTTCATGCCCGCGGCGGGCGCGGGGGCGGCGGCCTGGCCGAAACGGGAGCCCGCCTCGGCGACGGTCAGGACGACCTCTTCCGGTTTTTTCAGATCGCCGAAGTAGAGCTTTAGCCGGAAGGCGCGCGGCGCGTCGCCGCGGCCGAAATTGTAGGCGAAGGCGAAGGAGTAGCGGTCGGAAGCCGGCGGCGTATTGACGGGAAAGGGCGTCTTGCGGGCGTCGCCGGGCGCCTGCGAGAGCGAGAGGGTTTTGAGCGAGGCGGGCGACTCGGAGATGGTGGCGCCGGTGTTGAAGGAGGCGACGAAGTCGCCGTAGCTGTCAAATTCCTCCTGATAGACGGTCCTTACGGCGGCGGCGGAGATAGCCGCGGCGCCCATGGCGAGCACCGTGGCGATTGCCAGCGGACGGGCGAGTTGCTTGGTTGTCATAGGTCATCCTTTCCGTGGCAGTGGAGGCGCCCGTCAGTGGAAGCGCATGCGGAGTGAATGGAAAAGGCCTGGAGCGCCATAAACATCAGCGTCCAAGAGACTATCCCACCCTGCCCCGCTGCGCAAGCGATATTGCGCCGGCCGGTATTGCGCCGGCCCGCCGGGAACAGGCAGTCTCCACCTTTGAGCGTTCAGAGTTCAGCGTTGGGCGTTGAGCGTGGTTCCACTCTTCGTGCCTTTCGTGTTCTTCGTGGTGAAAATGCGCTCCGGCTCCGGGCCCGGCCGTCCCGGAGGTCCGGCCCCACTGCGCCCGCAAAGGGGAGAGGAAAGCTGAACGCTGAACGCGCATAGCGCTTGACAGATGAATGCACGTTCATTAAAGTGAACGGACATTCACCCATGAGCAGAAAGACCGACATTGCGACCCGCCGTGAGCGTGAGCGCGAGGCGCACCGCCGCGAAATTCTCGATGCCGCCGAGCGCGTATTCGCGGTTCGGGGCTACGAGGCGGCGACGGTTGAGGCGATCACCGCCGAGGCGGAGTTCGCGGCGGGCACGCTCTACAACTTCTTTCCCGGCAAGGAGCAGCTTTTCCTGGCCGTGGCCGACCGCATCCTGGACGACATGATCGAGCGCTTCGGCCGCGAGGTCGAGCCGCTGCGGGAACGACCGCGGGAGGCGGTGACCCGCTACATCGCCCTGCGGCTCGACGAAATCCGCCGCCACGAACCCTTCATGCACGTCTACCATCCCATCCGGAAACAGCTCAACGACGCCGGCGCGTCGGCGGCGCACGGCTGCCGCCAGAAGTTCGCCGACCATATCGCCCGCGTCCATGACGTCTTTGCGGAAGGCATCCGCCAGGGCATCCTTCATCCGGAACCCTCCCCCAGCGAGATGGCCGGGCTGGTCGAGGGGGCGCTGCACTTCTTACACCATGCCTGGGCACGCGAGGAGCGCCCGCCGACGCTGCAGCAGAGCCTGGCGCGGCTCGACAAGTGCCTGCTGCCGCTCCTCTGGGCGCACCCCGGTAGCGACCGTCCCGCCCGCCGGAAAGCCGCCGTCCCGCGCGCGCGGCGCACGGCCACCCTCATGCTGCTGTGCGGCCTCTCCACCCTCTTCTCTGGCTGCCTCTCGACCGCGCACGATCCGGCCGCTGCGGACCTGCGCGCCGCGCGCCGCGTCGCGGCCGCCGACGACCCTTCGGACTCCGGGCTGCCGGTCATCGGCGGGGAGCTTTCGCTGCATGACGCCTGCAACCTGGCGCTGGCCCACAACCTCGCCCTACGGGCGACCTTCCTGCGCCGCCAGGAGGCGGCCGGCGCCGTAGAGGCGGCGCGCGGCGGCGCCCTGCCGCAACTGGGCCTGACCGGCGACGCATCGAGCGTGTTAGAAGAGCGCGGCGATACGCCCGAGAACCTCTCGGCCGGTCTGCGCCTCACACAGCCGCTCTGGCGCGCGGGCGTGGTCGAGGCCGGCCTGCGCTACGCGCGGCTCTACGCCGCCAGCACCGACGCCGCCATCCGCCAGCAGGTGCAGCAGACCGTCGCCGCCGTCACCGGCCACTACCTGGACGTCCTGCTGGCGGGCCACCGGGTCAAGGTCTACGAGGAGTCCGCCGCCGTGGCCGAGCGCCTGCTGCAGACCGCGCGCAACAAGCGCACCGCCGGAACGGTCTCGGACTACGAGGTGCTGCGCGCCGAGGTCGAGATCTCCACCGCCCGCGCCGACCTGCTCTACGAGCGCAACCGGCTGCGGACGGCCAAGATCGCCTTGCTGCACGCCCTGGGGGTGGACCAGCGCAGCGAGGTCGCGCTGGCCGACGCCCTGGACTACCGCGCCGAGACATACCAGGACGCCGACATGCTGCGGCTGGCGCTGGCGTCGCGCTCCGACCTGCTGATGCGCGAGGCCGAGGCGCGCATGGCCGCGGCGCAGGCCGACGCCGCACGCGGCGTCAACGGCCCCGAGGCCGACCTTTTCGTCAGCGGCCTGGCCGCCGATCCCGATCCCAACAACGAGTCCGGCGACGGCTGGCGCGACCGATGGGTTGTGGGCGTCTCGGCGACGTTCACACTCTTCGACGGCTTCACGCGCCGCGGCAAGGTGGCCCAGGCGGTCGCGCGCCAGCGCCAGGCCGAGGCGAACCTCAAGGATGCCGAGGAGACCGTGCGCGTCGAGGTGGCCAAAGCACTGCTCGACCTGCGCTACGCCGACGAACTCTACCAGTCGCAGCAGAAGAACCTCGAACTGGCGCGCGAGGCGCTGCGGATACTTGAGTCGGGCTTCCGCCTGGGACGCAACACGCAGATCGAGGTGCTCGACGCGCAGAGCGCCCTGACGGAGGCCATGGGACGCTACTACAATGCGGTGCACGCCCACAGCCTGGCGCGTTTGCGCTTGCGCCAGGCTGCGGGCATACTCGGGCCGACGCCCGATGTCGTCGTCGAGCCCGGCTACCGGATGGCGACCGACCCGCTGGCCCC
>CAYRPP010000123.1:0-5815 GCA_964426115.1 uncultured Lentisphaerales bacterium
TGCCCGACGCGTCGCAGGCCGGCCCCTCGATGCCACCGGTGAACTCCTTTTCCCGGGTGAGCGGCGTCGCGACGAACAGAACACCGTCCCCTGCAGCCGCCACCGGGACCGTTTCTCCCAACGCCATCATCTCCGCCTCCACCATGCCGAGCACGGCTTCGGAGATGACACCGCTTATCGGCAGGATCTTGACGTCGTAGCCCGGTACCGTCACCTCGGCATCGCCCAGTTCCCAATGCTGGTTGATCCAGATCTCGTCCGCCGCCACCGCTGCGACTTCCTCCTGCCGGTAGTCCGTGAAACACCACGCCACACCAACGCCCGCTTCCCTGGCCTTGGTGGCCAGATCATGGCAGTGTGTCCCCTGGCAGAGCCAGTCATATCCGACCATGAGGATGAAATCGCCCGCCTTGAGCACGACGTTCTTTCCCGGCTTGTCCCAGTCGGAGCCCAGTTCCACGAGCAGGCCTGGGTTGTCCGGCCGCCTCAGGGTGTGCATGACGGAGTGTCCATGGAGATGGGCATACGCCGTCCTGCCGGCGCGGCGAGCCGCCAACGCACGCCGCGCGGCCTCCCGTATCTTCGCGTTTTCGACTCCCGAGAGGAACGCCAGTCTTTCGCGAAGGGCCTTCAGATAGGCTTCGCCCAGAAGCCCCGCGGCAACCGGGGGCACCTGGTTGGTGGCTGTCCGCATGCCCTGCACCGCCGCGTTGCGCTCCAGGGAACCCGGCACCTGGACGCTTTGGTACATCGTTGGCATCGCGCCAAGCCGTGTGCAGGCCGACACGAATTCGGCGGTCCAGACCCACAGGGCGGTGTCTTGCGCCGCCAGATCCAGCGGCACGGCCTCCTTATCAACGTGCGTGTCAACAACATAATCGAAGGCCGCGCCTGCCCTTCTGGCCTGTTCGGCCAAGTCTCTCCGGGCAAACCCGATCACCAGGCCGCCTGACGCGCGGTTGGTCACCGTGGCGGAGACAAACTTGTCGAGGTTGTCCGCGCGAGGCGCAACCAGCATGATCTCGCAGAGAAACGCATCCTTCTTCATCCGCCCGGGCTTGACCGCCATGGTTCCGCCGGCCCGGGCCAGAGCCTCTTCGATGAACCCCGCATCGCCCCAGACGCCGATCTCCTGTTTCGCCTCCACGAAACGCCTGGCCGCCGCTTCGGCCGACTGAGTGATCGACGGCAGATCCCCGCGGATACCGTCGACAGCCATTGTGAAGCGGGCCAGGTAAGCATTCGCTCCCGGTTCCGCCGCACCATGGGCCCACGCAGAACACAAAGCCACCATCGCACCCAGGCTGCACACTGCCTTCATAGCAACTCCTTTTGGCCGGCATACCCCATGCCGCTGTAGTCACGCGGCCATCGTAGACCCGTCTCCACGCATCACAGGGGATCTGCTGGATGACAGGACGTTCACGCTGCACTGCGGCTCGCTTGCCGCTATTGTAGCATCGCCGGGAGAAATAGAAAACAGAGACTCGAAATACGGTCGTCGGGGTTGCGCCCGCTGGCGTTTCCAGCACAGGGTCGGCTGGCCAGCATACCGAGCCCTTGGGACGCCCTGGATACGCGTGGCCGAATAATCAGGGAACCGTAACCGGTTTCAAAGTGGCCGACGCAATGGTGCTGCGCCACGTCTCCACCTGCTCCCGGGATGGAAATTGCATCAGTTCTAGCGGCGGCATGCGTCCTAAGCGTTCGTATTTTCCCATATCCAGCGGATTGCAGGGTTCCAAATCGACTTGTCGCAAATTATCCAGCCGTTCGGCAAGTCTGGCGATTTCGCGCAAATGGTCCTCGCCATCGTTGATGCCCGGAATTGAACCTGATGACGGCCTTCGGCTTCGGCGCGGTTGGAACCATTTGGTTCGCCGTCCGCGGCAGAGATCTAAGACCGACGCGGGACTCAATGCGTCAACAGCCGTCCTTGCGGTAAAGGTGAAGAGGCCCACCACGCAGACCCGGTTCCTGTGATTGGCGCCACCACAACAACCTGCACCCGACGATGCAACCGGTCGGGCTTGTTCCACGCGCCATAATTCGCCCCTTCCTGTAATCCTGTCCCCGATCCGCCCACGAACTCCCGACTTATCTCCCCGGCCAGCCGCTTCGCGTGCGCTCCGGCTTCATCAGCCATCCTGAAGGTCTCGCACTTGCGCCTGCGGCGCCTGCGCTTGCGGTTGTGGTGGGTCTCGGCTTGATACGACCTGCCGCGCCAGCGTATAATCTCGCACGATGCACGCCCAATAAAACCGCGTCCATAGGCCAGTAGCTCAGTTGGACAGAGCACAAGATTCCTAATCTTGGGGTCGCGGGTTCAACTCCCGCCTGGCCTACCAGTTTGGATGACCCCTTCAACCACCGCCAACCGGTTCAGACTATGCCCAAAGCATGCGATCTCACCCGTAACAGCATCGTCAGTATTGGCGGCGCGCCGCATGTCGTCGAGTCCCTGCGCGTCACCAACCCGAGCGCGCGCGGCGCCGCCACGCTCTTCAAGTTCCGCTTCCGCAACCTCCTGACCAAGGCCAAGCTCGACCAGACCTGCAAGGGCGACGACAAGTTCGACGACCTCGACTTCGAACGCCGCGCGGTGCAGTTCCTCTACAAGGAGCGCGACGACGTCTACACCTTCATGGACACGGAGGACTTCTCGCAGTTCTCGCTAGGCGCCGACGAGCTGGACGAACAGGCGGCCTACCTGTCCGAGGAACTGGAGGGCATCAAGGCCCTCGTGGTCAACGGCCGCCCCATGGCCATCGAGCTGCCGGCGTCCGTGACGCTCAGGATCGCCACGTGCGAACCCACGCTCAGGGGCCAGACCGTCACCGCGCGCACCAAGACCGCGCGCACCGAGACCGGCCTGGTCGTGCATGTCCCCGAGTACATCACGGAAGGCGAATCCGTACGCGTCGACACCCGCACGGGCGAGTTCCTCGGCCGTGCCGACAAGGACTAGGAAGGAAGCCCGCCGCATGAGCACCCAGCCCGCCCCGGAGCCGGCGCACACGCGCGTCATCGCCATCGCCAACCAGAAGGGCGGCGTGGGCAAGACCACGACGGTCGTCAACCTGGCGGCGTCCCTGGCCGAGCGCGGGCGCGCGGTGCTGGTGATCGACCTCGACCCGCAGGCCAACGCCACCGGCGCTCTCGGCCTGCGGCCGCGGCGTGGCTGCAGCCTCTATCCCGTGCTGACGGGAGCCTCCGACGTCGCCGACATCATCCAGGCGACACCCTACGAGAACCTCAACATCATCCCCTCGGAGATCGACCTGGCCGGCGCCGAAATCGAGATCGCGCGCCAGGACGACCATCTCGGCAGCGTTCGCAAGGCGCTGCACCGCGTGCTCGACGCCCGCGTGTTCGATTTCATCCTCATGGACTGCCCGCCCTCGCTGGGCATCCTGATGACCTCCTCTCTCGCAGCCGCCGACGGGATCGTCGTCACGATGCAGGCGGAGTACTTCGCGATGGAGGGTTTGAGCGTGATCACCGGCCTCGTGCGCCGCCTGCGCGAGAACGGGGCCAATCCGGGCCTGGCCATCGAGGGCATCCTGATGACGATGTACGACGGGCGCACGCGCCTCTCGCAGGACGTGCTCGCCGAGGTGCGCGGGCACTTCGGCGCCCTGGTCTACGAGACCGTAATTCCCCGCAACATCCGCCTCGGCGAGGCGCCGAGCTTCGGCAAGCCGATCACGGCCTACGACCCGCTCTCCAAAGGCGCGCAGGCCTACCGCGACTTCGCCGCCGAGTTCGAGCGCCGGGCGATGAATCCGGCCAGAAGCGGTGAAAAGAACGGCGGCGCGGGCGGGACCGCGCCCTCAAGCGGTCAATAATGCGCCATTTTCAAACGGAGAGCATGCATGGCCGAGTGGACTAGTATCAACGAGGGCTGGTTTGTCTACGGGCTGCTGCCGCTGCTGATCTTCTGCGCGCGCATCGTGGATGTCAGCCTGGACACGATCCGGATCATTTTCGTCAACCGCGGCCGCAAGTTCGTGGCTCCGCTGCTCGGATGCCTCGAGTCCCTGGTCTGGGTGCTGGCCGTCTCGCAGGCCATGAAGCACCTGTCGAACCCGGTCTGTTACCTCTCCTACGGCCTCGGCTTCGGCGCCGGCACCTTCTTCGGCATGCTGATCGAGGAGAAGATCGCGGCGGGCCTGCTGGCGATCCGCGTCATCCTGAACCGCGGCAACAGCCACCTGCCCGCCGCGCTGCGCCAGGCGGGGCATGGCGTTACGGTGATCGAGGGGCAGGGCGTCCGCGGACCGGTGAACGTGATGTACATCGTTGTGCGCCGTTGCTTCCTGCCCCATATAGTGGAGCTGATCCGGCAGCACGCCCCCGACGCCTTCTATTCCACGGAGGAGATCCGCTCCGCCACCGGCGGCACCCTGCTGCGGCTGCACGGACGTAGCTTGCGCTCCCGCATTCCGCTCCGCCGGTGCGGACGTCCCTGATCGCGCCCCTTCCGGAACGTGAGACATAATTGCCCGCTTACGGGCGCGTTGGGCAGGAACGGGACATAATGACTCGGCACCCTCCAGGCACGCAGCCCTTCCCAAGATTCTTTATTCTCTCATAGAATATTGAACAGCAAAGACCTATTAAGCTTATAGCCTTCGTTAGGCGGCGCTTCTGGCATGGGCTTTGCTTAATATGGGCGCGTTGCGCATGATCGCGGCCCGCTGGGTGCCGCAACGAGTATTTTGAACCCGGGATCCATGATCCGCCCGCGGGTGGGGATCAGTCAGGAGTTTTATGTCAAAGGTACTGGGAATCGATCTGGGCACGACCAACTCGTGCATGTCGGTCATGGAAGGCGGCCAGCCGGTCGTCGTCCCGAACGCCGAGGGCGCGCGCACGACGCCGTCGATAGTGGCTTTCACCAAGACCGGCGAGCGTCTGGTCGGGCAGGCCGCCAAGCGCCAGGCGGTAACCAACCCCAGGAACACGATCTACTCCATCAAGCGCTTCATGGGGCGCAAGTACGACGAGATCGCCCACGAGATCGAGCTGGTGCCGTACCAGATCGTCAAGGCCGCCAACGGCGACGCCCACGTGAAGGTGGGCGACAAGGTCTACTCGCCGCCGGAAATCTCGGCCATGGTGCTCCAGAAGCTGAAGGCCGACGCCGAAGCCTACGTCGGCGAGACGATCAGCCAGGCGGTCATCACGGTGCCGGCCTACTTCAACGACAGCCAGCGCCAGGCGACCAAGGATGCCGGGCGCATCGCCGGGCTCGAGGTGCTGCGCATCATCAACGAGCCGACGGCCGCCTCGCTGGCCTACGGCCTCGACAAGAAGAAGGACGAGAAGATCGCCGTCTACGACTTCGGCGGCGGCACGTTCGACATCTCGATCCTGGACATCGGCGACGGCGTTTTCGAGGTCAAGGCCACCAACGGCGACACCCACCTGGGCGGCGACGACCTCGACCAGGCGATCATGCGCTGGCTGATCGACGACTTCAGGCGCGAGCAGGGCATCGACCTCTCGAAGGACGAGATGGCGCTGCAGCGTCTGCGCGAGGCCGCCGAGAAGGCCAAGTGCGAGCTCTCGACGTCACAGACTTCGGAGATCAACCTGCCCTTCATCACGGCCGACGCCTCGGGCCCCAAGCACATGGCCGTCTCGCTCTCGCGCGCAAGGCTCGAGCAGCTCGCGGATCCGCTGGTGCAGCGCACCATCTCCCCGTGCCGCAACTGTCTGCGCGATGCAGGAATTGCCGGCGTCGACGAGGTCGTCCTCGTCGGCGGCCAGACCCGCATGCCGCGCCTGCAGGCGCAGGCCCAGGAGCTCT